>NZ_JACNAC010000002.1:0-251688 GCF_017349775.1 Pseudomonas sp. GW460-12-10-14-TSB1 | reverse complement strand
CCTGGGGTCATGGCGTGCTCAGGGCGTCGTACAGGGTGTTCAGGTTGTATTCGAACAGCCCGGTGAAGGTGCTGGCCGGGCCTTGGGCGGCGAGGGCGTCGGAGTACAGGGTGCCGCCGATATGGGCGCCGCTTTCGTCGGCGATCTGCTTGAGCAGGCGCGCGTCCTTGATGTTCTCCATGAACACCGCCTTGACCTTGGCGTTGCGGATCTGGGTGATCAGCGCGGCGACTTCGGCGGCCGAGGGCTCGCGTTCGGTGGACAGGCCTTGCGGGGCCATGAAGTCGATGCCGTAGGCCTGGCCCAGGTAACCGAAGGCGTCGTGGGAGGTGACGATCTTGCGATTGCCCGGCGGCAGCGCGCCGAACTTGGCCTTGGCTTCGGCCAGCAGCGCGTAGATCCGTTTCAGGTAGGCCTGGCTGTTGCGTTGGTAGTCGGCCTGGTTCGCCGGGTCGGCGGCCACCAGCGCCTTGGTGATGTTGCTCACATAGAGTTCGGCGTTCGCCAGGTTGTGCCAGGCGTGCGGGTCGGGAATGGTCTCGCCGTCCTCCTCCAGCGAGCGCGGGATCACTCCGCGGCTGGCGCTGATCACCGGGGCCCGGGTGCCGGTACTGGCCACCAGGCGATCCAGCCAGGGCTCGAAACCCAGGCCGTTCTTGATGATCAGCCGGGCCTTGAGCAGGGCCTTGGCATCGTCCGGTGTCGGTTCGTAGGTGTGGGCGTCGGCGTCCGGGCCGACCATGTCGGTGATCTGGATGTGCTCGCCGCCGACCTGTCGGGTGATGTCGGCGAGGATGCTGAAGCTGGTGACCACAGCGAGTTTGTCCGCGGCCTGGGCAGTCGACAGCGACAGCGGCAGCAACAGACTGAAGAGCACGAGTAGGGCGCGCATCGGGGAACACCTCATGGGGATGTGAGCAAAGGCGGGCGGCGCAGCAGGCCGTGCACCGGACCGAACACCACGGACAGCAGGTACAGGCCGCCCGCCACCAGGACGATGGCCGGGCCGCTGGGCAGCGAGTAGTGGAACGACAGCAACAGGCCGAGCCACACCGAGAGGCAACCGAGCACCGCGGCAATGCCGATCAGCACCGGCAGGCGACGACTCCAGAAGCGCGAGGCGGCGGCCGGCAGCATCATCAGGCCGACCACCATCAAGGCGCCGATGGCCTGGAAACCTATCACCAGGTTCAGCACCACCAGGGTCAGGAACAGGCCGTGGGCGAGAGGGCCGAGACGGCTGACACTGTTGAGAAACAGCGGGTCGAGGGTGTCCAGCAGCAGCGCTTTGTAGATCAGCGCCATGGCCACCAGGCTGAACCCGGAGACCCAGAGCATGCCATCGAGGGTCGGCCCATCCACCGCCAGGGCCGAGCCGAACAACAGGTGCAGCAGGTCCAGGCGCTTGCCGGCGAGGCCGAGAATCAGCACCCCACTGGCCAGGGAAATCGGGTAGATCGCGGCCAGGCTGGCGTCCTCGCGCAAGCCGGTGCGCCGGGTAATCCAGGCGGCCAGGCCGGCCATGCCCAGGCCGGCACCGAGGCCGCCGAGGGTCAGCGCCGGCAGGCTCAGCCCGGCGAACCAGAAGCCCAGCGCCGCACCGGGAAGGATGCCGTGGGCCACGGCGTCGCCGATCAGGCTCATGCGCCGCAGGATCAGAAACACCCCCAGCGGCGCGGTGCTGCACGCCAGCACCAGGCCGCCGAGCAACGCCCGGCGCATGAACACGAACTCGTGGAAGGGTTGCCAGAGTTGGGCGGCGGCGAGCATCAGGCCACCTGCATCCGCAGGGGCTGGACGATCAGTTCCTCGCTGCTGCCGAACAGGCAACCGCTGGCTTTGATCACCAGCGTCTGGGGGATGTGTTGGCGTACGGCGGCGAGGTCATGGCAGACCAGGATTTGCGTGCGGCCTTGCTGCTGCCAGCTGTGGATGTGTTGCCACAGCAGGGCCTGGCCCAGTTCGTCCAGGGCGGCGTGGGGTTCGTCCAGCAACAACAGCGGGGCATCGGCGAGGCTCAGGCGGGCGAGCAGGGCGCGTTGCAATTCACCGCCGGACAAGGCCATCAACGGGCGTTGTTCCAGGCCGCTCAGGCACCAGTCTTCGAGCACCTGCTGCAAGCGTTCGGCCCGCTGTTGCGAGCTTTGCCGATCGCCCCAGAAACCGGCGGCCACCAGCTCTTGCAGGGTGATGGGGAATTGCCGGTCCAGGTATTGCTGCTGCGGCAGAAAGGACAGGCCGCCACGGCGGGGAACCTGCAATCTGATCTTCCCGGCCAAGGGCTTTTGCAGGCCGGCGATGACCTTCAGCAGGCTGCTTTTACCCGAGCCGTTGGCACCGATGATGGCGGTCAGGCTGCCTGGCCTCAGATCGAGGTCGAGCGCTGGCGTCAGCGGTTGGCCGGGTGCGCCCCAACGCAGCGATTGCAGGCTGATCATGCGGCCTCCCAGTTCCAGCGGCTTTCCGCTACGGCATCGTGGGCGTGCAGGCTTTCGGCATGAACCACGCGCAGTTGGAAGGCACGGATGCCGGGCGAGCGTTGCAAGGCCAGGTTCAGGCGGCGCGCGGCGTCTTCGCAGAACATCAGGTTCTGTCCGTTGGCCAGGGCGAAGGCTTGCTCGTCGGCGCGTTTCACCGCGGTTTGTACCGCGGTACCGAGAGCGGCTTCGGCGTCGTTGATCGCTGCCATCAGTGGCAACTCATCGAGAAAGTCGTCCAGGCGCAGCTGCAATTGCGCGCTGCTGCGCTGGCTGTGAGGGGTGGCGACTATGCCTTTCGAAGAACCGAGCCAGGTCAGGATATCTTCGTGTTGCAGCTGCCGGTTGGCGAAATCATCGATGAATTGCTGCTGAATCAGCTGCCTGGAAAGCGCGGCGGAACAGGGGCACGTAGAGGAATAAGGCACCTCTATTTTTAGTTCCACGTGGAACATTGCGTTTTTCAGACGCGCTTCGATGCTCACCGGATAGGTTTTCCAACCGGCCAATGGGCTGATCAAGGCCGGGCGTTTCAGCAGCAGATCGGCATGAATTCGCAGGTAGGCGCTGCTGGACAGACCGTCGTGGCTGTCGAGAAAACGTTGCAGTACCTGGCGCATCAGGGCCGGGGTGAGGTTTTCCTGCTCGAGCATTTCCAGCGCCAGATACAGGCGCGACATATGAATGCCGCGTGCTTCGCCATCGTCGAGGCTGACGCCGGCATCCGCTTTTGCGCCAATCCGCTGGCCATCAAACAACACAGGTAAGGCAATGCCACACATGCCCACCCACTCAAGGGGCAGGGCCTGGCGTGCGGCCTGCGCGGCGATATCCGGCAGAGTCAGCGCATTCATGAGCAGGTCCATCGTTGGAAACAATTTGCCATGTTATATTATAACAATGCAGTCGATGAAACCTTTTTCCTGAACGTTTTTTCATCCAGCCTTATCGAGTACGGATGCTCCTCAATCTGCGGTGTAAGTCATGCACAGACGTCAGTTGCTCAACCTGTTGTTGGCCAGCGCGGCCTTGGTTCTGCCTTTGGGGGTATCCGCCACCCAGATTCGCAATCTGCGGTTATGGAATTCGGCCGACAAGCTGCGCCTGGTGCTCGATCTGAGTGGGCCGGTGCAGTACAAAACCTTCTCCCTCAGCGCGCCCGAGCGATTGATCATCGACCTCAGCGGCGCGCAGCTCAGTGGCAATTTCAACCAGCTGGCCCTGGCCAACACACCTATTCGCTCGATCCGCTCCGGGCACTTTAGCCAGGGCGATACGCGGATCGTTCTCGACCTGGCCGAGCCGCTGCGGCTCGACAGTTTTTTGCTGCCGCCCCAGGACGGCCAGGGTCACCGCCTGGTGCTCGACCTGAGCAACGCCACCCGTGTTCCACAGCAGATTGCGGCGGTCACCGCCCCGGCTTTGCCGCGTGAAACACCCGCGGGCCGGGCGCATCCCAAGCGCGACATCATCGTCGTGGTCGACCCGGGCCACGGCGGCAAGGACCCGGGGGCGGTCGGCGCCCGGGGCGAGCGGGAGAAGGATGTGGTGCTGGCGATCGCCCAACTGCTGGCCAAGCGGCTGAAGCGTGAGAAGGGCTTCGATGTGAAGCTGGTGCGCAACGACGATTTCTTCGTGCCGCTGCGCAAGCGGGTGGAGATCGCCCGCAAGCATAAGGCCGACATGTTTATCTCGGTGCACGCCGATGCGGCGCCGCGCCTGACGGCGTCCGGGGCCTCGGTGTATGCATTGTCGGAAGGTGGCGCGACCTCGGCCACGGCGCGCTTCATGGCGCAGCGGGAGAACGGCGCCGACCTGCTGGGCGCCACCAGCCTGCTCAATCTGAAAGACAAGGACCCGATGCTCGCCGGGGTGATTCTCGACATGTCGATGAACGCGACCATCGCCGCCAGCCTGCAGTTGGGCAACACCGTATTGGGCAGCCTGGCGGGCATCACCACCCTGCATCAGAAGCGCGTGGAACAGGCCGGCTTCGCGGTGCTCAAGTCCCCCGACGTGCCCTCGATCCTGGTGGAGACCGGCTTCATCTCCAACAGCCGCGACAGCCAGCGCCTGGTAACCCCGCGGCACCAGCAGGCGATTGCCAATGGACTGTTCGCGGGCTTGCAGAGCTACTTCCAGAAGAACCCGCCGGTGAACAGCTATATGGCCTGGTTGCAGGAGCAGAAAAAAGCCCAGGTCTGACGCCACCCAGGCTTCTGTAGGAGCACAGCTTGCGTGCGATGAAGGCGCTGCGGTGTATCGGCTATACCGCGTAAACGTTCATCACGGGCAAGCCTCGCTCCTACAAAATACTCTGCTTAGCAGCCAGTGATCCGGCTGCAAGTGAACTTGCCGCTGCTACCGCCGGAGCTGGAAAAACGGTTGCGGGTGGTCCAGCCGACGCGCTGGCTGTAACCGACCCAGGCTTCGCCGTCGGAGGCCAGGCCGGTAAAGAAGGTCAGCTGGCCGTAGCGGCTGTTGGTCTGCGCCCAATATCGCTTGCCGGCCACCTCGAAGCCTCGCAGATAGGTGGTGCTGCCCGCGGCTGCGACGCTGTAGGCATTGCCTTCGGCATCCACGCAGGCCAGCAGGTTGGCGCTGCGGGTGCAGGTGGCCAGGGCGCTGGGCACTTGCGCGGTGGCGGCGTTCGCAGCCAGCAGGGACAGGCTCAGCAGCATGTATTTCAGGGCGTGGCGCATCGGGTTTCTCGGCAAGGGACGCTCAAGCATCCCGCCCTTCGTCGCGGGCGGCAAGAGAGGGTTGGCTTATTTGTATTGTTATACTATAACATTAAATAAAGCCTGATCCGTGACCCACCATGACTGAACGCCCCATGACCGAAGCGCAACTTCTCGCCCTGCCTGAGGCGGACTACATGAACGACGTCCAGCAGGCCTATTTCCGTGAACTGCTGCTGGCCCAGCGCGTCGACCTGCAAGAACGCATCGAGGGTGAGTTCGAGGTGCTGCGTGAGCAGGAACCCCACAGCGACCCCGCCGACATCGGCAGCGCCGAAGAGCAGCGTCAGTGGCAACTGCGCCTGCTGGAGCGGGAAAAGAAGCTGCTGGACAAGATCGACGAAGCCCTCGAACGCCTGGCCCGTGGCGAGTACGGCTGGTGCCGCGAAACCGGCGAGGCCATTGGCCTCAAGCGCCTGCTGCTGCGGCCCACCGCCACCCTGTGTATCGAAGCCAAAGAACGCCAAGAGCTGCGCGAACGCCACCAACGGGCGATCTGACCCAGCCCCCGATGAGGATCACCTGATGACCGACCGTCTCCCCGTTACCGTGCTGTCCGGCTTTCTCGGCGCCGGCAAAAGCACGCTGCTCAACTACGTCCTGCGCAACCGCGACAACCTGCGGGTGGCGGTGATCGTCAACGACATGAGCGAAATCAACATCGACGGCAGCGAAGTGCAGCGCGATGTCAGCCTCAACCGCGCCGAAGAAAAACTGGTCGAAATGAGCAACGGCTGCATCTGCTGCACCCTGCGCGAAGACCTGCTGGAAGAGGTCGGCAAGCTGGCCAGGGACGGTCGTTTCGATTACCTGCTGATCGAATCCACTGGTATCTCCGAGCCGCTGCCGGTGGCCGAAACCTTCACCTTTCGCGACGAGGCGGGGCAGAGTCTGGCTGACATTGCGCGGCTGGACACCATGGTCACCGTGGTCGACGGCATGAACTTCCTGCTCGATTACCAGGCCGCGGAAAGCCTGGCGTCCCGTGGCGAGACCCTGGGTGAGGAGGACGAGCGTTCAATCACTGATCTGCTGATCGAACAGATCGAGTTCGCCGACGTGATCCTGATCAGCAAGATCGACCTGATCGGCAGCGACGAGCGCCAGGAGCTGATCGCCATCCTCGAACGCCTCAATTCCCAGGCGGAAATCATCCCCATGGTGATGGGCGAAGTGCCGCTGGCGAAGATCCTCAACACCGGCCGTTTCGACTTCGAGCGGGCCGCCCAGGCGCCGGGCTGGTTGCAGGAACTGCGCGGCGAGCATGTGCCGGAAACCGAAGAATACGGCATCGCCTCCAGCGCCTACCGGGCGCGGCGGCCGTTCCATCCGCAGCGCTTTTTCGATTTCATCAACCGCCCCTGGATCAACGGCAAGCTGTTGCGTTCCAAGGGCTTTTTCTGGCTCGCCAGCAAGCATCAGGAGGCGGGCAGTTGGTCTCAGGCTGGCGGTCTGATGCGTCATGGTTTCGCCGGACGCTGGTGGCGTTTCGTGCCCAAGCAACACTGGCCGCAGGACGCGGAAAGCACCGCGGCGATCATGCACAACTGGACCGCCGCCACCGGCGACTGCCGCCAGGAACTGGTGTTCATCGGCCAGAACATCGACTTCGCCCGGCTCACCGCCGAACTCGACGACTGCCTGCTGACTGACGACGAAATGGCCTTGGGCGTGGAGGGCTGGCGCCTGATGCGCGACCCGTTCGGCCCCTGGCATGAAGAGGCTGCTTGATGTCCTACCTATCCCTGAGCCCTGTGAGAGCTACCGGCCGACGCTCGATTGCGGGTGCGGAAGTCCTGCGGCCAATCCTGCAAAAGCCGACCCGCCGGCAGTCTTCCGGCTCGGCCCCCATCGTCCTCGCCGAAGTGCTGGACGATGAGGTCAACCTAGCCCTGTGGCAGCGCCGGTTGCCGGCGCATATCGCCGATTTCGGTGCCTTGCTGCTGTCGCTGAACGAACCGCTGGCCGAGTCGCTGTCGCTGGAACTCGACACTGAGGATGCTGAGCCGAACCTGCGCGGCCTGGCCTCCGGCTTCAGCGATCTGCAGGGATACGACGGCTTTATCGCCGATGTCGCCTGGCTGGTCAGCGCCTTCGCCTGCTTGCTGGGCGCCAAGCGCGTCGGCCTGCGCCTGCGAGTGCTGGAGAAAGCCATGTGTCCGCGTTTTCATGTCGACCATGTGCCGGTAAGGCTGATCACTACCTATGCCGGTGTCGGCAGCCAGTGGCTGCGCGAGGGCGCGATGGATCGCCGGCAACTGGGCCAGGCCGAGGCCGAACCCACGGATGCCGCGCTGATCCAGCAGATCGCCAGCGGCGAGGTGGCCATGTTCAAGGGCGAGAAATGGCTGGGCAACGAAGGCTTCGGCCTGATCCACCGCTCGCCGCAACCGGCTCCCGGCGAACGCCGGCTGATCCTCACCCTGGACTGGCTCGGCTGATCCTGTAGCCGCTGCCGCAGGCTGCGATAAGGCGCGTAGCGCCTTTTGACGTCCTCAAGAACGCGTCAGCTTCGTAGCCGATCGCAGCCTGCGGTAGCGACCACGGGAATTTCGTTGCCGCGGCTTAGCGCGTAGGATCAATCACCTCCTTTCCGAGCGCCCCACCCATGCTGCACAACATCCCCACCCACGTCATCGCCGGCCCCCTCGGCGCGGGCAAGACCAGCCTGATCCAGCACCTGTTGGCGCAGCGTCCGGCCGATGAGCGCTGGGCGGTGCTGATCAACGAGTTTGGCCAGATCGGCCTGGACGCGGCGCTGCTGACCCGGGACGAGGAGGGTATCGCCCTTGGCGAGGTGGCCGGTGGCTGCCTGTGCTGCGTCAACGGCGCGCCGTTCCAGGTGGGCCTGGGGCGCCTGTTGCGCAAGGCCCGGCCCGATCGCCTGTTTATCGAACCTTCCGGCCTGGGGCACCCGGCGCAGTTGCTCCAGCAATTGCGCGAGGCACCCTGGCAAAAAGTCCTGGCCGTGCAGCCTTGCGTGCTGGTACTCGATGCCCAGGCATTGGCGGCCGGCAAGCCGCTGCCAGGGGCCCAACAGGAAGCGCTGCCCAGCGCTGGCCTGTTGCTGCTGAACAAGGAAGAGGGGCTCGACGCGGTGCAGCGTCAGGGGATTCTCGAGCAGTTGCCGGCCTGTCCGGTGCTCTGGACCACCCGCGGGGCCTTGGCGCTGGATCGTTTGCCTGGTGTGGACGTTCAGGCGGGGGCGGCTGTAGAGGCCTTCGAAGTACCCAGGGGATTGGCGCAGCTGCCGGCGATCTGGACCGATCCGGCCCAGCCCATCTGCCTGAGCCAGGCCCAGGAGGGCGGTTGGAGCATCGGTTGGCGCTGGCACCCGAGCCGGGTGTTCGAGGTCGGGCTCGTCGAGCAATGGCTGGCGAGCCTCGACTGGCGTCGGGCCAAGCTGGTGATCCATGGTGCCGATGGCTGGGTGTCGGGCAATGCCCTGGATAACGCCGCGCTGCATTGGCAAACCAGCGAATGGCGCCGCGATTCACGTATCGAGCTGATCTTCAGCGAGCCGCAAGACGTGGCCGTCCTGCAAAAATCCCTGGCTGAGTGCTGCCAATAGTCCAACGCAATCCGATGCTTCTGTAGGAGCGGCCGGTCGACGCTCGATTGCCCGCGAAAAAATCGTCAACGATGACAGGGTTTACCAGGACAAATCGCCGCTTCGCGGCTATCGCGAGCAAGCTTCGCTCCTACAGGATTGCATAGGCGGTTGGCCTTACTTGCTGCGCTCTTCGCGCCACTGGCTCAGCTCGATCACCTCGGCGCTGTGTGTCGGCACGGGTGGGGGCGCGGGAGTTGCAATCGGGTAGGGCGCCAGCTCGATCTGCGCGCTGTGGGCGCCGAACTGGGTGATGGTCCCCGCATGGCGGGTTTCGCCGGTGACGGTGAATTCGAAGTTGTAGATCCGGGCCAGGCGCCGGCGACCACTGGCGTCCCTGACGAAACCGATGCGCTTCAACGCCACATTGCCGTCCAGCAGCTCGATATCGAGCCGCGCGCAATGCTGCTTGACCCTCTCCAGCGCCCGCTCGCGCAGGCCGTGGTTGTGCCATAGCCAGGCGGCGCCGGTGGCCAGCAGCATCAGCACGAAAATGTTTCCAAGGGTCAGCATGAGGTGCGCTCCAACGAAGTCGCACCAGCTTAACTGCGTCTTCGGTCTGTCGTACAGGTTGTGTTTAGTCGCATACTGCGCGGCTCGAATTTCAATCGTTTTACGGAATGACCCGAATGAAACGTACGCCTCATCTGCTCGCGATCCAGTCCCATGTGGTCTTCGGCCATGCCGGCAACAGCGCCGCGGTGTTTCCCATGCAGCGGGTCGGGGTGAATGTCTGGCCGCTCAATACCGTGCAGTTCTCCAACCACACGCAATACGGTCAGTGGGCCGGCGAAGTGCTGTCGCCGCATCAGATTCCGGAGCTGGTGGAAGGCATTGCCGCCATCGGCGAGCTGGGCAACTGCGATGCGGTGTTGTCCGGCTACCTGGGCAGCGCGGCGCAGGGGCGGGCGATCCTCGGTGGTGTGGCACGGATCAAGGCGACCAACCCCAAGGCCCTGTACCTGTGCGACCCGGTGATGGGCCACCCGGAAAAGGGCTGCAACGTGCCGCAGGAGGTCAGCGACTTCCTGTTGGAAGAAGCAGCCGCCGTGGCGGATTTCCTCTGCCCCAACCAACTGGAGCTGGACAGCTTCGCTGGGCGCAAGCCGCAGTCGCTGTTCGACTGCCTGGCCATGGCCCGGGCGCTGCTGGCTCGCGGTCCGAAAGCCGTACTGGTCAAGCACCTGGATTACCCGGGCAAGCTGCCGGACGGCTTCGAGATGCTGCTGGTGACCGCCGACGGCAGCTGGCACCTGCGTCGTCCGCTGCTGGCATTCCCGCGCCAGCCGGTGGGCGTGGGCGACCTGACCTCGGGCCTGTTCCTGGCCCGGGTGCTGCTGGGCGACAGCCTGGTGGCGGCGTTCGAGTTCACCGCCGCGGCGGTGCATGAAGTGCTGCTGGAAACCCAGGCCTGCGCCAGTTACGAGCTGCAGCTGGTACGGGCCCAGGACCGGATCACCCATCCACGGGTGCGGTTCGAGGCGGTGCCGATCGAGCTGTAACGGGTTGCGCGGGGGCTTATCGCGAACAGGCTCGCTCAGTAAGAGCGAGCCGGTCTCGGACGATCAAGCGTCGGCCTTGATTTCCTGATAGCGCTTTTCCAGCTCCTGGCGGATCTGCCGGCGCTGCTGGGCCTGCATGAAGCGGCGCTTGTCTTCGCTGGTTTCTGGCTGCAGGGGCGGCACGGCGGCAGGTTTGCGCTGGTCGTCCACGGCCACCATGGTGAAGAAGCAACTGTTGGTATGGCGCACCGAGCGCTCGCGGATGTTCTCGGTGACCACCTTGATACCGACTTCCATCGAGGTGTTGCCGGTGTAGTTGACCGAGGCCAGGAAGGTCACCAGTTCGCCGACATGGATCGGCTCGCGGAAGATCACCTGGTCCACCGACAGGGTCACCACATAACGGCCGGCATAACGGCTGGCGCAGGCGTAGGCGACTTCATCGAGGTACTTGAGCAGGGTGCCGCCGTGGACATTGCCTGAGAAGTTGGCCATGTCAGGGGTCATCAATACCGTCATCGACAGCTGGGCGTTTCCGGGTTCCATAGCACACTCACGGGTTAAGGCAGGGGTTGCGGGGCGCACCTCTGCGGGTGCTTGGTCAGCGTTTCAAACCATCGATAACGGGACGCTGCGCCCGCGGTCGCCGTCACGCGGCGATCCATCTGTTTCCATATATTGCACCGCCTTTCTGGCACAAGTCGCGATGTTATCTTTCAAAAGCCCGCCCCAAGGGCTTTTCCCGCTGGCCGGCAGGTCGCACGACGACCCGCGCCGCCCGCAAGAACACGACCCCAAGGAGCCCCACGCCATGCATGCCATCAGCTTTATTCAGGACCTGGCAGTGATCATGCTGGTCGCAGGCGTGGTGACCATTCTTTTCCACCGGCTCAAGCAGCCAGTGGTCCTCGGCTATATCGTCGCCGGCTTCATCATCGGCCCACACACTCCGCCATTCGGCCTGATCCACGACGAAGACACCATCAAGACCCTGGCCGAGCTGGGGGTGATTTTCCTGATGTTCTGCCTGGGCCTGGAGTTCAGCCTGCGCAAGCTGTTCAAGGTCGGCGCCACGGCCTTTATCGCGGCGTTCATGGAAATCGTGCTGATGATCTGGATCGGCTACGAGATCGGTCGCTGGTTCGACTGGAACACCATGGACTCGCTGTTCCTCGGCGCGATCCTGGCGATTTCCTCGACCACCATCATCGTCAAGGCGCTCAACGACCTGAAGATGAAGAACCAGCGCTTCGCCCAGCTGATCTTCGGCGTGCTGATCGTCGAGGACATCCTCGGCATCGGCATCATCGCCTTGCTCTCGAGCATCGCGGTCAGCGGCACCGTCAGTTCCGGGGAAGTGTTCTCCACCGTCGGCAAGCTCTCGCTGTTCATGATCGTCGCCTTGGTCATCGGCATCCTGCTGGTGCCACGGCTGCTGGCCTACGTGGCCAAGTTCGAAAGCAACGAGATGCTGCTGATCACCGTGCTGGGGCTGTGTTTCGGCTTCTGCCTGCTGGTGGTCAAGCTGGAGTACAGCATGGTGCTCGGCGCCTTCCTGATCGGCGCGATCATGGCCGAGTCGCGGCAATTGCTGAAGATCGAGCGCCTGATCGAGCCGGTTCGCGACATGTTCAGCGCCATCTTCTTCGTCGCCATCGGCCTGATGATCGACCCGAAGATCCTCCTGCAATACGCCTGGCCGATCGCGGTGATCACCGTCGCGGTGGTGCTGGGCAAGATGCTGTCCTGCGGCCTGGGCGCTTTTATCGCCGGCAACGATGGCCGCACCTCGCTGCGGGTCGGCATGGGCCTGTCGCAGATCGGCGAGTTCTCCTTCATCATCGCGGCGCTGGGCATGACCCTGCAGGTCACCAGCGACTTTCTCTACCCGGTGGTGGTCGCGGTATCGGCCGTTACCACCTTGCTCACGCCTTACCTGATCCGCGCCGCCGACCCGCTGTCGCTGAAGCTCGCCGCCGTGATGCCGACCCGCCTGAGCCGGGTGCTGGGCATGTACGGCGAATGGCTGCGCAGCATCCAGCCCCATGGCGAGGGGGCGCTGCTGGTGTCGATGATCCGGCGGATTCTGTTGCAGGTCGGGGTCAACCTGGCGCTGGTGGTGGCGATCTTTTTCTCCGGCGGTTATTTCGCCGCGCGCATCGGCGAATACCTGCAGGACTGGATCAGCGATCCGAGCTGGCAGAAGGCATTGATCTGGGGGGGAGCGCTGCTGCTGTCGCTGCCGTTCCTGATCGCCGCCTATCGCAAGCTCAAGGCCCTGTCGATGCTGCTGGCGGAGATGGGGGTGAAGCCGGAAATGGCCGGGCGCCACACCCAGCGCGTGCGCCGGGTGATCGCCGAGGTGATTCCGGTGCTGTCGCTGCTGGTGATCTTCCTGTTATTGGCGGCGCTGTCTTCGAGCATCCTGCCGACCACCGAGCTGCTGGTGCTGATCGCGGTGGTGACGGCAGCGGTGGCCGCGCTGCTGTGGCGCTGGTTCATCCGCGTGCACACCCGCATGCAGGTGGCCCTGCTGGATACCCTGGATAACCACAAGGAAGACAACGGGCACTAATCGTTGGACGGAGCACAACTCAGGGGCTGGTCGCGCCAGTATTGCCAGGCTTCGGCCCAGCCCTGGTCATGGGTGACCCCGGGCAGGCTGATGGATTGCACGCAGAAGGCTTTCGTCCCCAGCGCCTGCCGGTAGGCGGGGTAGAGGCTGGCAGGCACGCTGCGGTCGGCCTGGCCGAGCAGATGCCGTTGCGCTACCAGGGCCAGCCTGGGTGCCTGGTCCAGCGGTTCGAGGGAGCCGTGCAGCGGGCTCAGCCCCAGCGCATTGACCCATAGCCGAGGGCTCAGATTGCCGGCCAGGGTTTGCACCTGGGCAATGTCGTCTCGCCGCGCGGCCAGCAACAGGGCCAGGGCCGCGCCACCGGAATAGCCGACCAACTCGAAATCCTGATTGCCATAACGCTGCTTGAGGCGGTCGAGGGCCTGGTCGAGGCTGCGCAGCACCGCTGGGGAAAAGCGCTGGTCGGTCCAGATGGCCGCTGTGCAGTCGGCCGCGCTGACGAATTGGCAGGGGCGGGCCAGATAGACGCTGGGGCGGGATCGCTCAATGCCAGTTGCGCCATCAGCAGGTGCTGCGGGCTGGGGTCGAGGCTGGGTTGGCGGGCTGTCGCCCAGGCATGGCCGTCGCCTTCAAGATAGACGCGCAGGCGGGGTTGTTTCGGTGAGTGCGGGGGCAGGCTGCTGGCGAGCGGGAAGGGTGAAGTGGGCAGGACTTCGACCTGATGGGCGTACTGCGTGCTCAGGCTTTGCAACTGAGCCATGGGCGACTGACAACCCGCCAGCAGGCTGCTGGCGAGTAGTGTCAATGCGGCGATCGACCCGCTGGGGCGACCGCTTGTGAACGTCAGGCAACGGGTGGCAGTCGATCCATGCGCCTGCGCCCGCGGGGCGAAACCGCGCAAGGCCGATCAGCTTTCCAGCCAGACGTCCCGCGCCCAGTGCCACACCGATTCCCAGGACTCTTCGGTGATCAGCTCTTCTTCGCCGGACCAGAGCACCACGGTGCCGTCTTCCTCGACGCAGTAGTAGTCGTCGCCGTCCTGGCAGATCGGGATCAGCTCGCGCGGCACGCCCATGTCCCAGGCAGTGGCTGCCACTTCCGGCAGGTAGGTGTGGGATTGCGGGTCGGTCACGGTGACCGGCTCCAGGCTGCCGTAGACGACATCGCTCACGGTCAACAGGAACTCTTTGAAGACGAAGGGAATATTGATGAACAGCTGTTCTTCGATTTCCACCAGCAGGTCTTCATCCGGCAGTTCCAGGGGAACGGGTACCGGTTCGTTTGCTTCACGGAGTTGCTCGATGACTTCTTCCACGGCCTGGGTCCTCTTAGCTCTATGGCGCGGTTTAAATAGACGGCGGTTTATACAGTAGCTCGCTATAAGTGCAATCGTGAAATGCAAAACCCCGACCTGAGCCGGGGTTTTGCGATTACCGATGTGACACTGGAGGGAATCAGCCGTTCTGGCGGATACCTGCAACCAGCCAAGGCTGGTTTTCGCCCTGGGCGCGCTCCATGTTCCAGCTTTCGCTGAACACTTCACCCTGGTCGAAACGCGAGGACTTCGACACGCCGCTGAAGGTCAGGGTCGCGATGGTCTTGTCGGCGCGGTCGTCGACGCCTTCCAGCTGCACATTGAGGTTGTCGATGTAGGTCGACTGGAAGCCATCGCCCAGATCAGCACGTTCCTGCTTCAGGAATTGCAGCATCTGCGGGGTCACGAACTCGGCGATCTTGTCCATTTCGTTGGCGTCCCAGTGTTGCTGCAGGGACTGGAAGTGGTTGCGCGCGGCTTCGACGAAACGCTCTTCGTTGAACCAGGCTGGCGCGTTGATCACCGGACGGGCTGCGGCGGCAGGTGCAGCCGAACCACCGAAGATCGAACCGGAGGCAGGTTTTGGCTCGAAGGCTTCACGCTGCATCGGCGCGTGGCCGGCTGGAGCGTACTGCTCCTGCTGCTTGCGACGACGGGCGGCGATAAAGCGGAAGACCAGGAAGGCGATGACCGCCATGATCAGGATGTCGAAGATCTGCATGCCCTGGAAGCCGTCGCCCATGAACATGGAGGCCAGCAGGCCGCCTGCGGCGATACCGGCCAATGGGCCGAGCCAGCGCGAAGCACCGCCGGCTTTGGCGGCGGCGCCCGCGGCACCGGCAGCCCCTGCGGTCGCGGCAGCAGGGCCCATACCGGAAGAGGACGGAGCCATTTGGCTGGTCTGGTGGGTCGGCGCAGCGCCGGCGCTTTTGCCGCCACCAAAGCGCTTGGCATTGGCGTCGAGGCTCATCGTCAGGCCGATGCACAACGCCATGGCGATGCTAAGAAAACGTTTCATAAAGGGAATTCCCATTTGTGGATGGCACGCGCGCCATGTTGCACAGGTGAAGTGTCACTGGCTAGCGGCAGAGTGTTTCGGGCTTTTGCCTGACAGCCGCGGTTCAGCTTCGGTCGAGGTAGCGGGACCTGTACGGGTTCGTCCGTTGGGCGGATGCGATGGTTCAGTGGCCAGGCATCCCGGCGCCAGCAGTCTCACTGCCGGCGCCGATCGGGCCGATTGCGCCCCATGCAGAGGGTCGCTTCTCGTTCAGAAGCAGCGCCCCGGCACGGCGGAGTCGGAGCTTCAGATGGCTTCGAGCTTGGCGTAGCCGAGCATCAGCCACTTGCTGCCTTCGCTGAAGTTCACCTGGACCCGGGCCTGGGCGCCGGCGCCTTCGAAGTTGAGGATCACGCCGTCGCCGAATACCGAGTGGCGTACCGCCTGGCCGAGGCTGAGGCCGGTGTCGGGGATCTCGCTGCCGCCGAACAGGCTGCTGGTACTCTGCGACTGGCCGCCACCGAACGGACGGCTGACGCTGTTGGACAGGCGCACTTCCTGGATCAGCCCCTTCGGTACTTCCCGTACGAAACGCGACACCTTGTTGTAGGTCTCGCTGCCGTACAGGCGACGGGTTTCAGCGTAGGTCATCACCAGGTTCTGCATCGCCCGGGTGATGCCGACGTAGGCCAGGCGCCGTTCTTCTTCAAGGCGGCCGGGTTCTTCCAGGCTCATCTTGTGCGGGAACAGGCCTTCTTCCATGCCCACCAGGAACACGTAAGGGAATTCCAGGCCCTTGGCGCTGTGCAGGGTCATCAGTTGGATGCTGTCTTCGTGCTCGTCGGCCTGGGTGTCGCCGGCTTCCAGCGAAGCGTGGCCGAGGAAGGCCGCCAGCGGCGTCAGCTCCTGGTCTTCTTCTGTGTGCTCGAAGTTGCGCGCGGCGCTGACCAGCTCCTCAAGGTTTTCTACCCGGGCCTGGCCTTTCTCGCCTTTTTCCGCTTCGTGGTAGGCGATCAGTCCGGACTGCTCGATAACGGTCTGGGTCATCAGGTGCAACGGCATCTCGGCGGTTTTCGCCGCCAGGTGCTCGATCAGTTCCATGAAGGCGCCCAGGGCACCGGCGGCACGTCCGGTCACGCCTTTATTGACCACCAGCTGGCGCATCGCTTCCCACATCGACACATGGCTGTGGCGCGCGTGTTCGCGAATCGCTTCGACGGTCTTTTCGCCAATGCCGCGGGTCGGCACGTTGATCACCCGCTCCAGGGCCGCGTCGTTGCCGCGACCTTCGAGCAGGCGCAGGTAGGCCATGGCGTTCTTGATTTCGGCGCGCTCGAAGAAGCGCTGGCCGCCGTAGATACGGTACGGAATGCGCTCGCGCAGCAGCGCTTCTTCCAGCACCCGCGACTGGGCGTTGGAGCGATACAGGATGGCGATATCGCTGCGGGCCAGGCCGGTCTTCAGGGCGCTTTCGATGGTTTCCACCACGTAGCGCGCTTCGTCGTGTTCGTTGAAGGCGGCGTACAGATTGATCGCTTCGCCTTCGCCGCCGTCGGTCCACAGCTCCTTGCCCAGGCGCCCGGTGTTATTGGCGATCAGGGCGTTGGCGGCCTTGAGGATGCCGGCGGTGGAGCGGTAGTTCTGCTCCAGGCGGATCACTTCGGTGTCCGGGAAGTCTTCGGAATACTGGTGGATGTTCTCGATCTTCGCGCCGCGCCAGCCGTAGATCGACTGGTCGTCGTCGCCCACCACCATCAGGCTGTCGCCGCCCTTGGCCAGCAGGCGCAACCAGGCGTACTGCACGGCGTTGGTGTCCTGGAACTCGTCCACCAGCACGTGGCGGAAACGCTTCTGGTAGTGCGCCAGCAGGCCCGGGTGGTCACGCCACAGGTCCAGGGCGCGCAGCAGCAGTTCGGAGAAGTCGATGACCCCGGCGCGCTGGCAGGCGGCCTCGTAGGCCTCGTAGATGCCGCGCATGGTGGCCAGGAACAGGTCGCCGCTGGCTTGAATGTGTTGCGGGCGCAGGCCTTCGTCCTTCTGCCCGTTGATGAACCACTGGGCCTGCCGAGCCGGCCAGCGCTGCTCGTCCAGACCGAGGTCGCGGATCACCCGCTTGACCAGGCGTTGCTGGTCGTCGCTGTCGAGGATCTGGAAGGTCTGGCTCAGGCCGGCTTCTTGCCAGTGCGCCCGCAGCAGGCGGTGCGCCAGGCCGTGGAAGGTGCCGACCCACATGCCGGCCGGGTTGATACCCATCAACTGCTCGATGCGCTGGCGCATCTCGGCAGCGGCCTTGTTGGTGAAGGTCACCGACAGGATGGAGTGGGGCGAGGCGTTCTCGACCTGGATCAACCAGGCGATACGGTGCACCAGCACTCGGGTTTTACCGGAGCCAGCACCGGCCAGGACCAACTGACGACCCAAGGAGGCGGCTACGGCCTGGCGTTGGGCATCGTTGAGGGAGTTCAGCAGAAGGGAGAGATCATCGCGCATCGGGGCATTCTAGGGGGCTGGCGCACACCGGGCAAACCAAGCTTTGGTTTAGCCGATAAAAGAACGTTGGGGACGACCGGTCGGTCACGGGCTGCAGCCGTTGGCCGGGCTTGGCTGGAGGAATTTCACCGGGATCGGCGCTCGAGCGGATTTGTCGGTTTTATGATTCCAGGCTGTTTGGTCCGGGCGGTTGCTTGTGTATGCTCCGGCGACGTTTCGGGCTCAATCATTATAAGAACACTGCCTATGACACTCAGCACTGGCCCGTCCGGACCCTCCGTGGAGCCTCGGGTTGTTCGCAAGCAATACGCCATGGAGATGGCGGTAGAGCGCACGCGCCTGCTTTATCAGGGCTCCCTGTTGCCCACCCTGTTCATGCTGCTCAACGGCCTGGTCTGCGCCTGGCTGCTGTGGAGCCCCGAGCGTTACTGGCTGGTCAGCGTGTGGATGGTCTGGTTGCTGGCCCTGGTCGCCCTGCGGGTGATCCAGGTGGCGGCGTTCGACTCGGCGATTCCCAGCCGCCAGGCGCAACCGGTCTGGCGCCGCATGTTCCTGCTCGGCTCCGCCGTCAGCGGCCTGACCCTGGCCTGTGCCGGCATCGCCCTGATGCCCACCGACAATTTCCTGCAACAGGCCTGGGTCTTCGGCCTGATCGGCGCGGCGATCCTCTCGGCCAGCGTGGCCTATGCGGTCAGCCTGCCGGCCTTCCTGTCCTTTACCTTGCCCTGCCTGTTGCCGGCGATCGGTTACCTGTTCTGGGGCGGCGACGAGCAGCAGCGTGGCTGGGGCTGGCTGGGCTTGATCCTGCTGGTGTCGCTGAGTGTGGTGGCCTGGCAGGTCAACCGCCTGATCCAGATGGGCTTGCTGCGGCGTTTCCAGAACCAGGCCCTGATCGAGCATCTGCAACAGGCGCAGAGCCGCAGCGAGCTGCTCAACAGCGAGCTGCTACGGGAAGTCGAGCAGCGCCGCCGCGCCGAAGAAGAGCTGCGCGAAGCCCAGGTCGGCCTGGAAAGCCGGGTGGCCCAGCGCAGCCTCGAACTGGACGCGGCCAACCAGGCCCTGAGCAAGAGCGAGGCGCGCCTGGCCCTGGCCCTGAAGGCCAGCCAGCTGGGGCTGTGGGACTGGAACCTGCAGACCGACGAGGTCCATCACAGCCATATCAAGGAGTTGTTCGGCCTGGAACCGGAGTTCGTGCGGGCGATGCTCAGCCACCTCAAGCCGCTGCTGCACCCCGAAGACCTGCCGCTGCTCAAGCGCGCGCTGGTCGAGCACTTGAAGGGGCGCACCGAGGATTACCTGGTGGAATACCGCGTGCGCCACGGCGATGGCCACTGGGTCTGGATCGAGGACCGTGGGCGCGCTGTGGAGCGCGGCCCCGGCGGACGGGTGCTGCGCATGGTCGGCACCCGGCGCGATATCAGCGCCAGCAAGCAGCAGGAAGAGCAGCGACGCCTGTCGGCGATGGTGTTCGAGGCGGCCAGCGAAGGCATTGTGATCCTCGACCCCAATTACGTGCTGCTGGCGGTCAACCAGGCGTTCAGCCGGGTCACCGGTTACCAGATCGAGGACATGCTCGGACGCAATGTGGTCGACCTGCCATGCAGCCGCGATGCGCGGCGACACTATCCGGTGATTCATCAGGCCCTCGAACAGCACGGCAGCTGGCAGGGCGAACTGGTGGAGGCGCGCAAGAACGGCGAGCTGTACCCGCAGTGGTTGCAATTGAACGTGGTGCGCGATACGCGGGGAAATATCAGCCATATTGTGGGCTTCTTCGCCGACCTGTCGGCGCGGCGCGAATCCGAAGAGCGCATGCGCTACCTGACCCATTACGACGAACTCACCGGCCTGGCCAACCGTTCGCTGTTCCGCGAACGCTTGCGCGAAGCCCATCAACGGATGCGTCAGGGCGGCCGCAGCCTGGCCCTGGTGCATATCAATCTGGACCGTTTCAAGCTGCTCAACGACAGCCTGGGCCACGACGTCGCCGACCAGCTGTTGCAGAAAATGGCGCGGCGGCTGGTCAACGCGCTGCCGGAAGCCGACACCATTGCCCGGTTGTCCGGCGATGAATTCGCGGTGCTGTTCGATGCCTATGGCAGCCTGTCGAGCCTGACCCGGGTGGCCACGCGCCTGTCGGCGAAGCTGCGCTTGCCGATCACCGTGGAAGGCCATGAGCTGGTGGTCAGCGCCTCCATGGGCATCAGCATGCTGCCCGACAGCGCGCGGGAAATTCCGGCGCTGATCAGCCAGGCGAACATCGCCATGCAACACGCCAAGCACCTGGGCGGCAACAACTTCCAGTTCTACACCGCCAGCCTGCAAGCCAGCACCCTGGAGCGCCTGCAGTTGGAGAACCAACTGCGCAAGGCGGTCGAGGAGCGCCAGCTGAAGGTGTTCTACCAGCCGAAACTGTGCCTCGCCACCGGCCGCCTGAATGCCGCCGAAGCCCTGGTGCGCTGGGACCATCCCGACCTGGGGCGGGTGCCGCCGGGGGACTTCATCGGCCTGGCGGAGGAGATCGGGCTGATCGGCCCGATCGGCGAATTCGTATTGCGCCAGGCTTGCTGGCAAGCCTGCGAGTGGCAGCGCCAGGGGCTGCCGGCGATTCGGGTGTCGGTGAACCTGTCGGTGCATCAGCTGCGCCAGGGCAAGTTGGTCAGCCAGGTGCGCAGCGTGCTGGAAGAAACCGGGCTGGCGCCGCACTTTCTCGAGCTGGAGCTGACCGAAAGCCATCTGCTCGACAGCGTCGAACACATCGTTTCCACCTTCCAGCAACTGCGTGACCTGGGGGTGAAGCTGGCCATCGACGACTTCGGCACCGGTTATTCCTCGCTGAGTTACCTCAAGCGGATTCCGGTGGACTACGTGAAGATCGACCAGGCGTTCATCCGTGGCCTGAGCGAAGGCGGCGCCGACGCGGCGATCACTCGGGCGATCATCGCCATGGCCCACGGGCTGTCGCTGAAAGTGGTGGCCGAAGGGGTGGAGCATCCGGGGCAGCTGGCGTTTCTCAAGGAGCAGAAATGCGATGAGGTGCAGGGCTACCTGATCAGCCGGCCGGTGGACGCCGAGGGCCTTGCGGCGCTATTGAGGGCCGAGACCCGGTAGCCGCTGGCATAGGCCGCGCCAGCAGCTACAAAGAGCACGCGAGGCTGAAACAGTGGGGTGCAAAGGTGATTCAGTTACGCATTGAGCAGGCAAAAAGCGAATTCATGTAGTATAACTACAAAATTGCTACATCCTTGGGCGTCTGCCCCATAACAATGAGTCCAGCCCTTTGAATCTGTTGCAGCACATTGCCCAATCACGCCATCTCTTGCGCAAGTCGGAGCTCAAGGTCGCCGATCATGTGCTGCTCGACCCTGCGGCTGTGATGCACAGTTCCATGGCCGACCTGGCCCACAGCGTGGGTATCAGCGAGCCGACCATCGTGCGTTTCTGCCGGGCCATCGGTTGCTCGGGGTTCCAGGACCTGAAGCTCAAGCTGGCCCAGAGCCTGGCCGCCGGGGCGAGCTTCGGCCAGTTCGCGATTCACGAAGACGATTCGGTCGCCGACTACAGTCTGAAGATCTTCGACACCACCCTGCACACCCTGATGGAGGTTCGCGAGAAGCTCGATCCGGTGGAACTGCAAAGGGCTGTGACCCTCATGTCCCAGGCCCAGCGCGTGGAGTTCTACGGCTTCGGCGCTTCCGGCGCGGTGGCGGCGGACGCCCAGCACAAGTTCTTCCGCCTGCTGTTGACCGCGGCGGCCTATTCCGACCCGCATATGCAGGCGATGTCGGCGGTGACCCTCAAGCCCACCGACGTGGCGATCTGCATTTCCCAGTCCGGGCGTTCCAAGGACCTGCTGATCACCGCCAACCTGGTGCGTGAAAGCGGCGCCTCGCTGATCACCCTGTGCCCGAGCCAGACACCGCTGGCCGAGCTGTCGACCGTCAACCTGGCGATCGACGTGCATGAAGACACCGAGATCTATACCCCGCTGACCTCGCGCATCGCCCACCTGGTGGTGATCGACGTCCTGGCGATGGGCGTGGCCATGGCCCGCGGCCCGAGCCTGGTCAACCACCTCAAGAGCGTCAAACGCAGCCTTCGCAGCCTGCGCCTGTCGCCCAAGTCGGTGAAGGCGCTCGACGACTGATCGCGGCGCCTTCATCGTCGGCAATTTTCATCATCCTGTAACCGACCCGCAGCCAAATCGTCATTGGCAGGCTTCATCTTGTACTCCCGTACTCGCATTGGGAGACTTGAAATGGCCCGGCCTTACGAAGAGAGCAACAGCGCAGTCAAAACCCGTCGTCAACAGGAAGACCAGCGCCGCATGGAATTTCGCCGCGCGATCGAACATCGCTGTGAGCTGCGCCGTCTGCAGCAGGAAATCAACGACTACCCCGAGCTGGACGCCGTCAATTACTGGCAGGCAGCCCCGGCAGCTTCCCGTCAAAACGTTCAACAAGCCCGCTGATCTGCACCCGTTCGCTGCGGATAAACCCCAGGAACGCATGCGCTACCGGTGACAGGCGTTTAGCCTTGGCCTGCACCAGGCACCAGCTGCGATACAACGGCAGCTCTTCTACCGGCAACTCGACGAGTCCTCCGGTTGCCAACTCAAGGTTCAGGGCGTGGCGCGTCAACAGCGCCACGCCCAGACCCGCCAGCACACACTCCCGCTGCGCTTCGGCCGACGACACTTCCAGGGTCTGGGTGAAGTGCACGCGCTTTTCCTTGAAATACTCCTCGCAGGCCAGGCGCGTGCCCGAACCCTGTTCGCGTACCAGCAGGTTGTAGGGTTCCAGGTCCTGCAGGCGCAGCGGCCCCAGATGGCACAGCGGATGGTCGGGCGGCGCCACGGCGACGATCGGGTTGTTGAGGAACGGCAGGAACTCCAGGCCCATGTCCTGCGGGACCATGGACATAATCACCAGGTCGTCGCGGTTGTCCGAGAGGCGGCGGATCACTTGGCCCCGGTTGACCACCGTCAGTTGCAGGTTCACTTCAGGGTGCTGGCGCTTGAAGGCCGCGAACAGGTGCGGCACGAAGTACTTGGCGCTGGACTCCACCGCCAGCTTCAGCTGGCCCTGCAAGGAGCCCTGCATGTCCGACAGCTGCATGTCGAGGTTCTCCAGGCGCCCGAAGATGTCGCGGCTGGCCCGTTGCAGGGCCTCGGCGGCCTCGGTCATGTAGAGCTTCTTGCCCACGTAGTCGAACAAAGGCTGGCCGATCAGTTCCTCCAGCTGACGAATCTGCAGGCTGACGGCGGGCTGAGTGAGAGACATTTCGTCCGCCGCCCGGCTGTAGGAGCGCAGATCGCAGACCTCATTGAATATCTGCAATTGGCGTAATGTCATACGCATCAAGGACTTACGCATTATCTAAGGTCTCGCGCCGAGGGCTGTCGGATCAACTATAAGTCTTTGCTTATGAGCAACCCAATAATTATTGATTTTTGTTAATTCATCGACAGGAATAGTGTGGGCCTGCGACTGGCTTGAAACATTTGGTCACGCGCCGACCCGGTCTAGCGGGTCGTATGTTCCAACGGCTCAAGGGTACCTCCAAGTGATAAAAAAGATCCTGATCGCCAACCGTGGTGAGATTGCCGTACGAATCGTGCGTGCCTGCGCCGAGATGGGCATTCGCTCGGTCGCGATCTTCTCCGACGCCGATCGCCATGCCCTGCATGTGAAGCGCGCGGATGAAGCCCACAGCATCGGTGCCGAACCCCTGGCCGGCTACCTGAACCCGCGCAAGCTGGTGAACCTGGCAGTGGAGACCGGCTGCGACGCGCTGCACCCCGGCTACGGCTTCCTTTCGGAAAACGCCGAACTGGCGGACATCTGCGCCGAACGTGGAATCAAATTCATAGGTCCATCGGCTGAAGTGATTCGCCGCATGGGCGACAAGACCGAAGCCCGCCGCAGCATGATCAAGGCTGGCGTGCCGGTTACCCCGGGCACCGAAGGCAACGTCGCCGATATCCACGAAGCCCTGCGCGAAGGCGACCGCATCGGTTACCCGGTGATGCTCAAGGCCACCTCCGGCGGTGGCGGCCGTGGCATTCGTCGCTGCAACAGCCGGGACGAGCTGGAACAGGCGTTCCCCCGGGTGATTTCCGAGGCGACCAAGGCGTTCGGCTCCGCCGAAGTGTTCCTGGAGAAGTGCATCGTCAATCCCAAGCACATTGAGGCGCAGATCCTCGGCGACAGCTTTGGCAACGTGGTGCACCTGTTCGAGCGCGACTGCTCGATCCAGCGCCGCAACCAGAAGCTGATCGAGATCGCCCCGAGCCCGCAACTGACCCCGGAACAGCGCGCCTACATCGGCGACCTGTCGGTGCGCGCGGCCAAGGCGGTAGGTTACGAGAACGCCGGTACCGTGGAGTTCCTGCTCGCCGATGGCGAGGTGTACTTCATGGAGATGAACACCCGGGTGCAGGTGGAACACACCATCACCGAGGAAATCACCGGCATCGACATCGTTCGCGAACAGATCCGCATCGCTTCCGGCCTGCCGCTTTCGGTGAAGCAGGAAGACATCCATCACCGTGGTTTCGCCCTGCAGTTCCGGATCAACGCCGAAGACCCGAAAAACAACTTCCTGCCGAGCTTCGGCAAGATCACCCGTTATTACGCGCCCGGCGGCCCTGGCGTGCGTACCGACACGGCGATCTACACCGGCTACACCATTCCGCCGTTCTACGACTCCATGTGCCTGAAGCTGGTGGTCTGGGCCCTGACCTGGGAAGAGGCGATGGACCGTGGCTTGCGTGCCCTGGACGACATGCGTCTGCAAGGGGTCAAGACCACCGCCGCGTATTACCAGGAAATCCTGCGTAACCCGGAATTCCGTAGCGGCCAGTTCAACACCAGCTTCGTCGAAAGCCACCCTGAACTGACCAACTACTCGATCAAGCGCAAACCCGAAGAGCTGGCCCTGGCCATCGCCGCCGCCATCGCCGCCCACGCAGGCCTGTGAGGAAAAGAACAATGAGCAAGAAGATTTTTGTTACCGACACCATCCTGCGCGACGCCCACCAATCGTTGCTGGCGACCCGCATGCGCACCGAAGACATGCTGCCGATCTGCGACAAGCTCGACAAAGTCGGCTACTGGTCGCTGGAAGTCTGGGGCGGCGCGACCTTCGATGCCTGTGTGCGTTTCCTCAAGGAAGACCCGTGGGAGCGCCTGCGCAAACTGCGCGCCGCGCTGCCCAACACTCGCCTGCAGATGCTTCTGCGCGGGCAGAACCTGCTGGGCTACCGCCATTACAGCGACGACGTGGTCAAGGCCTTCGTCGCCAAGGCGGCGGTCAACGGCATCGACGTGTTCCGCATCTTCGACGCCATGAACGACGTGCGTAACCTGCGGGTGGCCATCGAAGCGGTGAAAGCCGCCGGCAAGCACGCCCAGGGCACCATCGCCTACACCACCAGCCCGGTGCACACCATCGAGGCGTTCGTGGCCCAGGCCAAGCAGATGGAATCCATGGGTTGCGACTCGGTGGCGATCAAGGACATGGCCGGTCTGCTGACTCCTTACGCCACTGGCGAGCTGGTCAAGGCGCTGAAGGCCGAGCAGTCGCTGCCGGTGTTCGTCCACTCCCATGACACGGCCGGCCTGGCCGCGATGTGCCAGCTCAAGGCCATCGAAAACGGTGCCGACCACATCGACACCGCGATCTCCAGCTTCGCCTGGGGCACCAGCCACCCGGGCACCGAATCGATGGTCGCCGCCCTCAAAGGCAGCGAATTCGACACCGGCCTGGACCTGGAGCTACTGCAGGAAATCGGCCTGTACTTCTACGCCGTGCGCAAGAAGTACCACCAGTTCGAAAGCGAGTTCACCGCGGTCGATACCCGGGTGCAGGTCAACCAGGTTCCGGGCGGGATGATTTCCAACCTGGCCAACCAGCTCAAGGAGCAGGGCGCCCTGAACCGCATGAACGAAGTGCTGGCGGAGATCCCGCGGGTGCGTCACGACCTCGGCTACCCACCGCTGGTGACCCCGACTTCGCAGATCGTCGGTACCCAGGCGTTCTTCAACGTGTTGGCCGGCGAGCGCTACAAGACCATCACCAACGAGGTGAAGCTGTACCTGCAAGGCGGCTACGGCAAGGCGCCGGGCGAGGTGGACGAGAAGTTGCGACGTCAGGCGATCGGCAGCGAGGAGGTGATCGACGTGCGCCCGGCCGACCTGCTGAAGCCGGAAATGACCAAGCTGCGCACTGACATCGGCGCCCTGGCCAAGTCCGAAGAAGACGTGCTGACCTACGCCATGTTCCCGGACATCGGGCGCAAGTTCCTCGAAGAACGCGAAGCCGGCACCCTGACACCGGAAGTGCTGCTGCCGATTCCGGAAGCGGGCGGCGTGACCTCGGCCGGCGGCGAAGGCGTACCGACCGAGTTCGTCATCGACGTGCACGGCGAGACCTACCGCGTCGACATCACCGGTGTCGGCGTGAAGGCCGAAGGCAAGCGCCACTTCTACCTGTCCATCGACGGCATGCCGGAAGAAGTGGTGTTCGAGCCGCTCAACGAGTTCGTCGGCAGCGGCAGCAGCAAGCGCAAGCAAGCCAGTGCGCCGGGCCACGTCAGCACCACCATGCCGGGCAATATCGTCGACGTGCTGGTCAAGGAAGGCGACAGCGTCAAGGCCGGCCAGGCCGTACTGATCACCGAAGCCATGAAGATGGAAACCGAAGTCCAGGCGGCCATCGCCGGCAAGGTCACCGCCATCCACGTGGCCAAGGGCGACCGGGTCAACCCGGGCGAAATCCTGATCGAGATCGAAGGCTGAGTTCAGGCCTTCATCTGCAACGTTTTACCTCGGGGGGCAGATGCCCCCTTTTTTTTGCCTGGTTTTTTCTGGCGTCCCGCGATGGTCACGTCGCGATCAGAAGCTCATCTGCCACTGCCCCATCCATGCATGGTTACGGCTGTTGCTACCCAGCTCCCCGTTGTAGCCGACACTCAAGGTATGACGCGCCGACAGCCCGACATCCAGGCCGGCCTCGATCATCAAGCTATCGCGATCCAGGGCGCTGCCTTCGACCTTGAAGGCGCTGCCGCCCAGCAGGAATGCCTGGCGGGTTTCGCTGTCGACATCCCCATAGGTATGGCGCCAGCCGAGACTGGCCCGGGGCGTCAGGCTGATTCCGTTTTGCAGCTGGTTGAGTTGGGCCAGGCGTACGCCAAAGGTGCTGCTGAAGTTGTCCTGGGTCTGGGAGTGCACGTCCAGTGATGCCGCGCCGCCTTTCTCGGTATAGCGATCACGGTGATAACGCTGGTAGCCCAGATTGGCGAAGGGTTCGACATTGAGCCGGCCTGTGCCCAGGGTGTAACCCAGCTCGGCGAACGCCTGTTGGCTGTCGGCGTCGTAGCTGCCCTTGGGGTGATCGCTGAAGCTGTCGAACTCCACCGTGCGTTTGTTATCCCCGTCGTGCCGGCTGTATGCCGCGCCCAGGCGCAACGCCAGCGGCCCGTCCTGGCGCATGGCATAAGCCCCCAGGTGCCAGCTGCGAAGCTTGCCGTCGACGTCGCTGTTGCTCAGGTCGGTTTTCGAGTAGCCCCCCAGTACGCCCATGCGCCAGACCGGTGACAACGACCAATCGATACCCAGCACGCTACCGGCGGTTTTCTGCTGCAGCCCAGGGTTGCCGTGTTCGCCATCGAGCTTGCCGTAGCTGCCGATACCTTGCAGCCAGACGCGACCCCGGGCGTTCGGGTCATTCAGGTTGCGCAGGCTACCGGGTACGCCAGTGGCCGCGAGGGTCGGGGTTTGCGCTTGATCGAGCCCCACCAGCAGGCCGGCGCCGCTGCCCATCTGGTGCATGGCGGCGAGCATGGACGTAGCGACTTGCGAACTGGCGTTCAGGGTAGCGATGCCCAGATTGGCGTTGCCGCTGCCGGCCAGTTTTTCGATGGCGATGCCGGCGCTGCTTTCACTGGTGTTCAGCAGGGCGTTGTACAGGGTGTTTTCTTCTGCCTGGTGCATCTCTTCTATGCTGCGCACGGCCCGCGCACCGTTGGCGGTGCGGGCGTATTCGCTGAAGTCGACTCCGTTGCGGGTATACGTCAGATCAACGGCGTTGGAACCATAGGTAATGACCGGGTCAAGGAAGGCATAGGCATCACCGGAGACCCTGGCGAAGGTCCCTGTAATGCTACCGGCCTCCAGCACCCTGTATTGGCTACGCCACGGATAGTCGTCTACGGAGTCGTCGGCGCGCACGATCAATGATGAGCCGGTCAGCTTGGCGTTGCCTGCGACCCGGGTGGTGCCGGCGCTACCGTCGGCATCGACCCCGAACAACAGCGTAGAGCCACTGCCCATCACCAGGTCACCCTTGACCTGCGGGGCTCCGAGCTGAGCGCTGGTGCTGAGCAAGCCATTGATGGTCAGGTTGTTGACCGTGCCGTTGCCGCTGTATTGCGCTTGTGGGTCGACGAGCACATCGCCCGCGATAGCACCCAGGTTGGTCAGGTGCGCGAAGTCGAAGACGTGCGCCCCTTCGCTGAAGTCGCCCTTGCCGGTCAGGGTCCAGTCGCCCCGGCGCACTTCCAGGACCTGGAAGTTACGGCTGTCACCGAAGCTGCCAGTGGGAGCGGCACCGTTGTCTACGCCCATGACCAGGGTGTTGTGGCCAGTGCCACCATCTACCAGGCCATCGAAGCGGCTGCCGTTGAGCAGGGTCAACCGGTCGTCACCCCCGCCCATGTCCAGGGCCAGGCCATTGCTGCCGCTGATCAGGCCGCTGTTTCTTACCTCGTCGGCGAAGTCGCCTACGAACTTCACCCCAAAACCATCCAGGCCACGAATGATGCCGCCATTGTTGAGGGTCGTTGCGGCGACGGCCGAGCCGCCGTTGCCATCGTCGACCAGAATGCCGTTGTTGGCACCGCTGATCAGAGCGGCCGCCATGCCGGGTGCAGGTGCCCCCGCGTTGGTAATGGAGCCGCCGCCGATGGAGATACCTTCACTGGTATTGGCTGCGCCGTGTTGGTTAACACCGCTGGCGCCGGTTCCCTGGATGATGCCGGAGTTGACCACCGAGGCAACCTTGGCGATCCTGATACCGTCACCGTCCGCATCGTGCAGCCCGCTCACATTGCCGCTGATGATGCCGGTATAGCGATTGGAGACTTCGCCGTCGCCTGCGCTGAAAAAGCCGGCGCCATTGCGCCCGGTGACTGTCCCGACATTCACCAGCGTGGCATCCCGAAGCGTGGCTATGCCGTGCCGACCACCGGATATCAGGCCCTGGTTGTCGACCGAGACTGCGATACCCGTGTCGATACCTGGGCTGCCAGCGTCGATGCCGTCGAACTCGTCACTGGCGGTTCGGGTGTCGCCGGTCGAAATCTCTCCATAGTTGATGATGTGACTCTTGTCGATTGTCTTGATGCCGTCATTGAAAGTGGAATGGATCACGCCGCTCGCGCGGTTGGTCACCGAGGCACCGTCCATGAACCATCCGGCCTGTCTTAATTCCAGGCCCTCACCGTTGAGCGAGCGAATCGTGCCGGCGTTATCGATGGCGATATAGCTGGCGGCGTAGTCATTGATGCGAATGGCCGCATCCAGGCCCTGAATCAGTCCGCCCGCATTGTTCTGAATCTGGTAACTACCCAGTGACCAGACGGGATTGCGGCTTATGTCTATCGCCAGACCACCCGTGGAAATGATCTGGCCGGAGTTATAAATACGTCGGTCGCGGGTTTCGTAATCGGAGTGCAGGCCCAGCGCCGTTGGACTGGTGATCAGGCTGCCCGTGGGGGTAACCGTGACCCTGGTAACATCCTGGGTGTCGGGTGGCGTGGTGATCGGGCTGTCGATGATGAGGTTGGTGGCATGGGCCTGGGCTGCCAGGCTGCCGGAAACGATCAACGCAATACGCAAGGCCAGACGATGGGGCGCAAGAATCATGGGGAAGTCCTTTTCTGAAGGATGTCATGGTCCTATATGCCGGTTTGGCATTACAAGGCTGAGGTTCCTTACTCGGCGTTTTCTCCAGGACTACAACCTGTCAATGAAATCGGCTTCAACCGCGCTTGGCGTAAGCCTTGCCGTAATGCCTTTCCATCCGCGCCTGGATCAGTTCCAGGCCGATCGACAGCAGCCAGTAGATGATCGCCGCGGTGCTGAGCATTTCGATGTAGCGGTAGCTGGAGCGGCCGTAGGACTGGGCCAGGAACATCACTTCCCAGACGCCCATCACCGAGATCAGCGACGAGTCCTTGAGCATCGAGATGAACTGGTTGGTGGCCGGCGGGATGATGGTGCGCATGGCTTGCGGCAGGGTCACGCGCCAGAAGATCACGCTGTCGCGCATGCCCAGCGCCAGGGAGGCTTCGCGCTGGCCGTGGGGCACGCCGAGGATGCCGGCGCGGAAGATCTCGCTGAGGTAGGCGCCGTAGTTCAGCGACAGGGCGATGATCCCCGCGGCGATGGCGCCCGGCACCACGCCCAGCTGCGGCAGGCCGAGGTAGATCAGCAGGATCTGGATCAGCAGCGGCGTGCCGCGAAAGAACGAGGCGTAGAAGCTGGCGATGCCAAAGGCCACGGCGCTTTTCGACAGCCGGGCGAGGGCGGTGACGAAGCCCAGCAGCGACGACAACGCGATCGAGCAGAGGCAGAGGAACAGGGTCAGCGCCGCGCCTTGCAGAAAGCCGCTGGGGGCCAGGGTCAGGCCGAGCAGGTTGGGCAGCTTGTCGAGGATGATCGAGAACTTCAGGTCGAAGCTCAGGAAGAAACTGGCGAACAGGCCGAACAGCACCGCCCAGGTCAGGTACAGGCGGGTGCGGAAACCGAAGAGGCGTTTGGCCAGCGGTTCGGCCAGCACTTGCGGTGGCCGAGGCGGTTGGGAAAGAGAAGTCATTGGCTGATGTCGGCGCCGATCCATTTCTGCGAGAGCTTGCTCAGGGTGCCGTCCTGCTTCAGCTGGGCGAACACTTCACGGACCTTGGCATGCCACTGGGCGTCGCCTTTCTCGATGGCCACCGAGTTGGGCTCGGCGTACAGCGGCTCGCCGGCGAGCTTGAAGCGCGGGTCCTGGGCCAGGCGCGGCTGGGCGGTCACCAGGTTGGTGAGGATCGCGTCCAGGCGCACGCCAGCGCCCAGGCCGAGGTCCTGGAAGGCCACGTTGTCGGTGTCGTACGGGGCGATCTGCACGTTGTCGAACGGGTACTGCAGCTGGGTGTCCTCGGCGCCCTCGATCACCAGGTTCTTGTTCAGGTAACTCTCGTAGCTGGAAGCGCTGGTCAGGCCGACCTTCTTGTCGCTCAGGTCCTTGGCGCCGTGGATGCGCTGGTCCTTGGCGTTGACCACGATCACCGCGGGCGAGGCGTAGTACTGCACCGGGAAGTCGAAGACCTCGGCGCGGGCCTTGCTCGGGGTCATGGAGCAGATGCAGATGTCGTAGCGACCGCTCCAGCGGCCGGCGGCGATCACGTCCCAGGACGGCGTTTCCAGGCGCAGCTTCACCCCCAGTCTGTCAGCCACGGCCTTGGCCACGTCGACGTCGAAGCCGTCGAGCTGGTTCTGATCGTTGAGGAAGGAGAAGGGCGGGTAGCTTTCCATCAGCACGCCCACCAGCTCTTTTTTCTGTTCGATACGGTCCAGGGTAGCGCCGGCAAAGGCCTGGCTGGAGGCAGCGAGAATCGTCAGGCCGAGGGCCAGCAGCGGTTTGAAATTCATGGAAGTCCCGAGCAGAAAAAAGGTTGTTATTAACTGAATGGTGCGTATTAAATAGTTATAAGAACGACTCAGATAGTGAGTTATTTTCATAAGCATATGAGTAAAGAGCATATGGGCGCAGGCAGCAGGGTAATTCTGGATGGCGGCATGGGTCGTGAACTGCAACGCCGTGGGGCGCCGTTCAGGCAGCCCGAGTGGTCGGCGCTGGCCCTGAGCGAAGCACCGCAGGCGGTGGAAGCGGTGCATGCGGCTTATATCGAAAGCGGTGCCGACGTCATCACCAGCAACAGCTACGCGGTGGTGCCGTTCCACATCGGCGAAGCGCGGTTTGCCGCAGAAGGGCAGGCGTTGGCGGCCCTGGCCGGCGAGCTGGCGCGGCGAGCGGTACAGGCTTCCGGCAAGCCGGTGCGGGTCGCCGGTTCGCTGCCACCGTTGTTCGGCTCCTATCGCCCGGACCTGTTCGAGGCCGACCGCGCCGCGGAGTTGCTGGCGCCGCTGGTCAACGGCCTGGCCCCCCATGTCGACCTGTGGCTGGCGGAAACCCAGAGTTCCACGGTCGAGGCGCGGGCGATCCACGCCGGCCTGCCCAAGGACGGCAAGGCCTTCTGGCTATCCTTCACCTTGCATGATGAGAACCCCGACGAAGTGCCGCGCTTGCGCTCCGGCGAGCCGGTGGCGGATGCGGCGGCGGTGGCCGCCGAGCTGGGGGTGGAAACCCTGCTGTTCAACTGCAGCCAGCCGGAAGTGATAGGCGCGGCGATCGACGCGGCGCGGGCAACCTTCGAGCGGCTGGGGGTGAAGATCCATATCGGCGCCTACGCCAACGCCTTCCCGCCGCAACCGAAGGAAGCCACGGCCAACGATGGCCTCGACCCGCTGCGCGAAGACCTCGATCCGCCGGGCTACCTGCAGTGGGCGGCCGACTGGCGGCAACGCGGCGCCAGCCACCTGGGCGGTTGCTGCGGTATCGGGCCGGAGCACATTGCCGTGCTGGCGCAGAAGTTGGTCTGAAAAAGCATCGCGGGCAATCGAGCGCCGACCGGCTGCTCCTACAGGTTCGCGTCGAACGACACGCTTCTGTAGGAGCGAGGCTTGCCCGCGATGACGTCAAGCCAAACACCACCTGACAAGAGGGTTACCCCCGGCACTCTACCAGTCCCTTCACCTGCCCCGAACCGCTCTGGTTCTCCTCGCTCAACCAGCGCTCGAACCCCGCGCCGACCTTCGGCCACTCGGAATCGAGGATCGAATACCAGGCGGTATCGCGGTTCTGGCCCTTGACCACCATGTGCTGGCGGAACACCCCCTCGAAGCTGAAACCCAGGCGCTCGGCCGCATAACGGGAGCGGGCGTTGGCGTTGTTGCATTTCCATTCCAGGCGGCGATAGCCCAGGGCGAAAGCTTCCTTGGCCAGCAGGTACACCGCTTCGGTGCTCTTGGGCGAACGCTGCATGGGCGCGCCGAAGGTGACGTGGCCGATCTCGATGCGGCCCTGGGCCGGGACGATCGACATCAGGCTGAGGATGCCCTGCACCTGGCCGCTGGCCCGGTCGATCACGCTGAAGAAATACGGGTCGCTGTTGGCCGCGTGGTTGTTCAGCCAGTCATTGAAGGCGCTGCGTTCGGTAAAGGGGCCGTAGGGCAGGTAGTCCCACAGCTTGGGGTCGGCGCCCGGGCCCTGGAAGGCTTGCCACAGGTCGTCGGCGTGGCGCGCCGGGTCGAGTTTTTCCAGGCGGATGAAGCGCCCTTCGAGCAAGGTGGTGGACGGCGGCGGCACGCCTTTCCAGTCGGCGAGTGAGGTCGGCATGGGGTTCTCCTTGAACGCTTAAAGGGCTTTGCGAAATTGAATGAAACCCGGGCGCTCGGCGATCCGCTCGTAGAGCTGGATGGCGGTGGCGTTGGTTTCGTGGGTCAGCCAGTGGACCTTGCAGCAGCCGTTGGCCTTGGCGGTGGCGTAGACGAATTCGATCAGTTGGCGACCGACGCCGGTGCCGCGTTGCTCCGGGATGACCAGCAGGTCCTGCAGGTAGCAGGAGCTCTCGATGCTCCAGTTGGAGCGGTGGTAGATGAAATGCACCATGCCCACCGCCTGCTCGCCGTCCCAGGCCAGGGCGGCGTGGGTCGGTTCGGCAGGGTCGAGAAAGCGCTGCCAGGTGCTGCGGGTGACCGCGTCGGCCAGCTCGGTGTCGTAGAACCGCAGGTAGGCCTGCCACAGCGGCAGCCAGGCTGCGTGATCATTGGCGGTGACGGGACGAATCTGGATCTGGCTCATGGCTGCTCCTGGCGCATCAGTTGGGAAATGCTCTGGTCATGGGGATCGGCGCTGGTGGCCAATCCGTCGCGCACGCCGGCGATGTCGACGGCGGTGCGGTTCTGGCTGAGTTTGCGTTTGCCCTCCAGGCGCTGAATCGGCAGGGCGAAGCCGACAATGGCGCGCAGCATGCTGTCCATGAACTCGGCGGGGGCGTCCTCGAACTTCCAGGGGCTGGCGCGGCCGGCTTCATGCTGGTTGGTCAGGGCGCTGACCACTTCGCGGATGCGCTGCGGATCATGGAACACCTCGGCCACGCCGTAGGCATGCACGCTCACGTAGTTCCAGGTCGGCACCACTTTGCCGTGCTCGGCCTTGCTCGGGTACAGCGACGGGCTGACGTAGGCCTCGGCCCCTTGGAAGATCAGCAGGGCCTCGGCGCCGCTGGCCAGTTCCTGCCATTGTGGGTTGGCCCTGGCCAGGTGGCCGTAGAGGGTGCCGTACGGGCCCTGGTCCGAAGCGAACAACAGCGGCAGGTGATTGGCCTGCAGGCCGCGTTCCCCGTAGGTCACCAGGGTGGCCAGGCGGGTTTCCCCGATCAGCTGGTGCAGCGTAGGCAGGTCTTCTTCGGCGAAAGCGCGGGGTAGGTACATGGAAAAATATCCTTGGCGAATGGTTGCATCCTAGGCAGGCTATTGGTCTGTTGTAAGAGCCATCTTTGGTCATTTTCATAGGTCCATTTGGCCACTCCATTCAGCCGCTCAGGGGACAGGCCCATGAACAGCCCGGCATTGCCGCTTTCCTTCAACCCCGCCGGTATCGAGCTGGACCGTGGGCAGGGGCTCAGCCGCCAGCTGTACCAGGCGTTGCGCCAGCGGGTGCTGGACGGCCGGCTGGCCAGCGGCACGCGCCTGCCGGCCAGTCGCGACCTGGCGGCGGCCCTGGAGATTTCCCGCAACAGCGTGGTGCGCGCCTATGACCAGCTGTACGCCGAAGGTTTTATCGAAGGCCGGGTCGGCGACGGCACCTATGTGGCGCAATTGCCCGAGAGCCGGCTGCCGATCAAAAAGTCGGCGAGGGATTTACCTACAAAAGTATCCACAAAAGTATCCACAGGGTTATCACCAGGCTTACCCACAGGGTTATCCACAAAAAACCCGAATTTACCTGGGATTACATCCAGTAAAGTTATCCACAGCGAGGCGTTGGAGCGGGTCGAACAGCATCATTTGTCGACCCCGCAAAGCGGTCCGCCACGGGCTTTTCGGGTGGGGATTCCAGCCTTCGATCTGTTCCCGTTCGAAGTCTGGGCCAAGCTGAATGCGGCTTTCTGGCGCAAGCCGGATCTGGGCCAGCTGTGTTATGGCGATTCGGCCGGCGAGGAGCGTCTGCGCGGATTGATCGCCGCCTACCTGCGCAGTTCACGCGGCATGCAATGCAGCGCTGAACAAATTGTGATCACCAGTGGTGCACAACAGGGCATAAGCCTTTGTGCACAGTTGCTGGTGAACCCCGGCGACGGCGTGGCTGTGGAAAACCCCGGCTATCGGGCGGCGGGGCATGCCTTCGCGATTGCCGGCGCGCGCCTGCACGGGGTGGCGGTGGACAACGAGGGCTTCGACTGCGCAGCCCTGGCGGGCCTGAGCGATTGTCGCCTGGCCTATGTCACGCCGTCCCACCAGTACCCCACGGGGGTGACCCTGAGCCTGGCCCGGCGCCTGGAACTGCTGGCCTGGGCCGAGCGCACCAACGGCTGGATAGTCGAGGACGACTATGACGGCGAGTACCGCTACAGCGGGGCGCCACTGGCACCCTTGGCAGCCCTCGACCGGCAGGGTCGGGTGCTGTACGTCGGCACCTTCGGCAAGGTCGCGTTCCCGGCCTTGCGCCTGGGTTACCTGGTATTGCCACCGGCGCTGGTGCAGCCCTTCGCCCAGCGCCGAGCGGTGGATGTGCGCCACTCCGAGGTCAGCACCCAGGCGGTGATGGCCGAGTTCATGGCTGCCGGGCATTTCCAGCGGCATATCCGGCGTATGCGCCGCGCCGCCTTGAGCCGGCGCGATGCCTTGCTGGCCGGCTGGCCTGTGGATATCCCCGGGGTGGGCAAGTTGCCGAACGTGGCGGCGGGCCTGCACCTGACGATCCCGGTGGACAGCCTGGCCCGGGAGCAGGAACTGGTGGCGCAGGCCGCGGCAGTGGATGTGGAGATCAATGGCCTGAGCAACTACTGGCTGCCGGATTCGCCGCTGCCGCAGGACCAGCGCGCGGGGTTGGTGCTGGGCTTTGCCGCGGTGCCCGAGGCCGCTATCGCCTGTGCCCTGGAGCGTCTGCGTCGGGCCTGGGGCGTGTGACGGCTATACTCGCGGCCATTGTCTTTGCCGAGAACCCTTATGAGCCTGATTCTTTCCGCGGCGCCCGAACGCAAGTTCGGCGCGCCTGTGTTCGCTTTGATCGTGCTGCTGGCCGGCGCTGTATTCCTGCAGGCCCAGGTCGGCGCGCGCCAGGTGTGGCTGTTGCTGCTGGGCGCGGCCCTGGGCCTGACCCTGTATCACGCCGCCTTCGGTTTCACTTCGGCCTGGCGGGTGTTCATCCGCGATCGACGCGGCGCCGGCCTGCGGGCGCAGATGGTCATGCTGGCGCTGGCGGTGCTGCTGTTCTTCCCGGCCCTGGGCGCGGGCAGCCTGTTCGGTTCGCCGGTCACGGGGCTGGTGGCGCCGGCCGGGGTTTCGGTGATTGTCGGTGCGTTCATCTTCGGTATCGGCATGCAACTGGGCGGCGGTTGTGCGTCCGGCACGCTGTTCACCGTGGGTGGCGGTAACGCGCGGATGCTGGTGACCCTGCTGTTTTTCATCTGCGGTTCGCTGATCGCCACCCACCATGTGGACTGGTGGTTTGCCTTGCCATCGCTGCCGCCGGTTTCCATCGTGCAGCGCTTCGGTGTGGTGCCGGCATTGGGGCTCAGCCTCGGTCTGTTCGCCTTGATTGCCCTGGTCACGGTACGCCTGGAAAAGAGCCGCCACGGCGCGCTGGAAGCACCGGTCGACAGCGCACACCAAGGTTGGCGCCGTCTGCTGCGCGGGCCTTGGCTGCTGGTGTGGGGCGCGGTCGCCCTGGCCTTGCTGAACTTCGCCACCCTGGCCCTGGCCGGACGGCCCTGGGGTGTCACCTCGGCGTTTGCCCTGTGGGGCGCCAAGATCGCCAGCGGGCTGGGAGTGGATGTCGGCAGCTGGGTGTTCTGGCAGGGCGCGGCGAACGCCAAGGCCCTGGCCGCGCCAGTGTGGCAGGACATCACCAGCGTGATGGATATCGGTATCGTCTTCGGCGCCTTGCTGGCGGCGGGCCTGGCCGGGCGTTTCGCGCCGAGCCTGAAGATTCCCGCGCGTTCGCTGGTGGCGGCGGTGATCGGTGGTTTGTTGCTGGGTTACGGTTCGCGCCTGGCCTATGGCTGCAACATCGGCGCCTATTTCAGCGGCATCGCCTCCGGCAGCCTGCACGGCTGGCTGTGGCTGGTAGCGGCCTTTATCGGCAACGGCGTAGGCGTGCGCCTGCGGCCGTGGTTCTTTGTCGAGGAGCGTCAGCCGCAAGGGCTGACGGGGTGTTGAAGCGACCTTGAGCTTCTAGCTTTTGTAGGAGCGAGGCTTGCCCGCGATAGGGACGCCGCGGTGTATCGGCCACACCGCGTTATCGTTCATCGCGGGCAATCGAGCGTCGACCGGCCGCTCCTACAGAAGAACCGGGTGCTCAGGTCCCGGCCTTGATCTTGGTCCAGGCCCGGGTCCGTGCCCGTTCCGCGTCGCGAGGTAGCGGCTGCAGGGTGTACAGCGTGCTCATCGCCGCGTCGGTCGGGTACAGGTTGGGGTTGTTGCGGATCGACGGATCGACCAGCTCGGTGGCGTCCTTGTTCGGGTTCGGGTAGCCGACGAAGTCGCTGACCGGAGCGATCACCTTGGGTTGCAGCAGGTAGTTGATGAAGCCGTAGGCATCGTCCGGGTTCTTCGCGCCTTTGGGGATCGCCAGCATGTCGAACCAGATCGGCGCGCCTTCCTTGGGCAGGCGCATGTCCACCACCACGCCGTTCTTGGCTTCCTTGGCGCGGTTGGCGGCCTGGGAGAAGCTGCCGGAATAACCCACCGCCACGCAGATGTCGCCGTTGGCGATGTCGGCCATGTACTTGGACGAGTGGAAGTAGGTGACGTAGGGGCGGATCTTCAGCAGCAGCGCTTCGGCCTTGGCGTAGTCCGCCGGTTGCTTGCTGTTGGGATCCAGGCCCAGGTGCTGCAAGGCCAGCGGCAGGATCTCCGACGGCGAATCGAGCAGGGCCACGCCGCACTGCTTGAGCTTGCTGATGTTCTCTTCCTTGAAGATCAGGTCCCAGCTGTCCACCGGCGCGTTCTCGCCGAGGGCGGCCTTGACCTTGGCTGGGTTGAAGCCGATCAGGATGGTGCCGTACATGTAGGGCACGGCGAATTTGTTGCCCGGGTCGTTGGCCTCGATCAGCTTCATCAGCTTGGGATCGAGATGGTTCCAGTTCGGCAGCTTGCTGCGGTCCAGCGACTGGAACACCCCGGCCTCGATCTGCTTGGCGAGGAACACGTTGGACGGCACCACCACGTCGTAGCCGGAGTTGCCGGTCAGCAGCTTGGCCTCCAGCGCCTCGTTGGTGTCGAAGATGTCGTAGACCAGCTTGACCTGGCTGTTCTCGGCCTTGAAGTCTTCCAGGGCCTTGGGGGTGATGTAGTCGAACCAGTTGTAGACACGCAGGGTGCGTTCTTCAGCCTGTGCGGCACCGCCCAGCAGCGCCGCGCAGAGTGCGGGCGCGATGTAACTTTTGAGCCTGTTCATGTTGCGGGTTTCCTTCACTGGGCGCTTTGAAAGCCTTCGAGAACGTTCACGGCGTTGATGCCGATTTCTTCCACCGCATAACCGCCTTCCATGACGAACAGCGTCGGCGTGCCCAGGGCGGCGATGCGCTGCCCCATGGCCAGGTAGTCCGGGCTGTCGAGCTTGAACTGCGAGATCGGGTCGTCCTTGAAGGTGTCCACGCCCAGCGACACCACCACGATGTCGGCGCCATAACGGCGGATTTCCTCGCAGGCCTGTTCCAGCGCCGCGCTCCAGCTGTCCCAGCCGCTGCCGGCGGGCAGCGGGTAGTTGAAGTTGAAGCCAACGCCTGCGCCTTCGCCCAGCTCGTCCGCGTAGCCCAGGAAGAACGGGAATTCGGCTTCCGGGTGGCCGTGGATCGAGGTGAACAGCACGTCATTGCGCGCGTAGAAAATCGACTGGGTGCCGTTGCCGTGGTGGTAGTCGACGTCGAGGATCGCGACCTTCTTGTGGCCCTGGTCGAGGAAGGCCTGGGCGGCGATGGCCGCGTTGTTCAGGTAGCAGTAGCCGCCCATCAGGTCGCCGGCGGCGTGGTGTCCCGGCGGACGGCACAAGGCGAAGGCACTGCGCGCGCCGCGCTGGATCACCGCTTGGGCGGTCAGGGCGACCTGCGCGGCGCTATAGGCCGCCTGCCAGGTGCCGGCGGTGATCGGCGCGCCGCCGTCGAAGCTGTAGTAGCCGAGCTGGCCGTGCAGGCTGGTGGGGATCACGCTGCGCAGGGTGCGCGCCGGCCAGGTGTAGGGCAGCAGGTCGCCGTCGATGCCCTGGGCGGCCCAGCGGTCCCAGGCGCCCTTGAAGAAGTCCAGGTAGGCGCGGCTGTGGATGCGTTCGATCGGCCCCAGGCCGAAGTCCCTGGGCGCCTCGACCGGGCCCAGGTTGCGATATTTCACACGGTCCAGCACATGGTCGGCACGGGACGGCATTTCGAAGCAGGGCATCAGTTGCCCGTCGATCAGTTCGCAGCGGCCATGGTGCAGGTGGTGATCGTCCGAGTAGATCGTCAGCATTTCTTGTTCTCCGCAGGCTGGTTCGGTGCTCACAGTCTTGCGGCGCCGGGCCTTTTGGAGAACGGCAGGAGCGGCCAAAAGGGGATCGATATGGCCAAAACCTGTGTCCGCAATTCGCCCCATGAAGCGGCACGGCGCCCCGTTGCGGGGCGCCAGTGGGTTCAGCTTGCGGACGGCGCTTGAGTGAAGCGCTGCAGCACCTGGAGCATGTCCTCGCGTTTTTTCCGGGCGAGGATGTCCAGCAGCAGGGCGCGGCCGTTTTTCTCGCAACGCTGGCCGGCATTCGGATCGGCGCCTTTTTCCAGCAGCAGGGTGAACATGTCCAGGGTCTCCTGCTGGCTGACAGTGGGCGACTTGTCGTCGGCGGAGGTCTTGTCGGCGACGAACGTCAGCAGGTTCTGCCCGCCGGGTTGGTGGTTGGAACAGGTGCCACGACCGTAGTTCAGGTTGAGATTGGCACCGGCTTCGATCAGCTGTCTCATGGCCGTGTAGTTGTTTCCCCAGAACGCCCGGTACAGTGCGGTTTCGTTGTCATTCACGGTCCGCAGTTCGAGGTTCTGCGGGTGTTGCAGCAGCCAGGTGAAGCCTTTGAGGTTGCGTTGCTGTTCGGCCAGTTGCAGCAGCGGGGTGTAGCCCCGGCTGTTTTGCTCGTCGATGGCGACGCCGGCCTCCAGCAGGAACTTCAGGCGCCCGCCCTGGTTCAGGTCGGGGCTGTCCTTGAGGTCGCGCTCCATGGCCAGCAGGGCCAGGGTGCTCCAGTTGTACTGGCCGCTGGTATGGGCGCCGTGGGCCAGCAGCTGCCGGGCAATCTCCAGGTTTGGCGCATCCAGGGCGTGCAACAGCGCACTGCGCCCGTCATCGGCCATGACTTCGCCACTGACGCCACTGGCCAGCAAGCGCCGGACCTCGGCCGCATCACCGGCATCCACGGCGGCCACCAGCGGCCAGAAACCCTGGCACGCCTGCGGGTTGGCGGACTGCAGGCCGAGGCGCTGGAGTACCCGTGGCGGCACGCTCAGCTGGCGTTGCAGGCGCATGCCGCAATACAGCCGATAGCGCTCGATGGCACGGCCCTGGTGGATGTTGTCCAGCGGCCGTTGTTCGAACTGGGCCCAGTCCAGGTCGGCCAGGTTGAGGTAGGTCGGCATGCGCCCGGGTTCCCGGCGCAGCACCTCCAACAGCCAGGGGCGGGCGGTTTTCAGTTGGCCGGCCTCGCTGGTCCAGTAGGCGATGTCATTGAGCAGGCCCGGGTACTCGCTGCGGTCCAGGGCGATGGTGCGAAAGTCATGGGCGGAAAAGAAACCTTCCACCTGGCGAATGCCCGGCGCCTTGTCCTTGGCTTTGCGCAGTTGCTCGTGGAGTTCGCGGAACTGCGCCCAGACGTCGTCCGCCGTGGCCGGTGGCGAATAGGCATTGAAGGTGATCGGGCCCGTGCCGCTGCTGAAGGGTCGGAACCACTGGGGAAAGCGCTGCAGGGCATACAACCACTGTTGCTCGATCTCGGTACCTATCGGTTGCAGCGGGGTGAAGTCCATCTGGGTCAGGTCCCGGCGGTGACTGACGGCCAGCATCGGCTGTTGTGGATAACGTTGGTCGATCAGCAGATAACGTTGGCTGAGCTGCCAGTCCGGGCTGACGCAGTCGAAGCTCAAGGGCGTCAGGCTCAGCCCGACTTCGAGTTGATTGCTGGGCGGCCAGTTGTCCGAGACCTGGATCGGGTCGTCCGGCGAGACACAGGCCCGCAGTTCCTCCGGGCTGAACAACGGCAAGGGCGGCGATTTGTAGATGCGCTGCTGGTACTGCGCGTCCTGATAGGCGTTGAGATAGAACAGCCCGCGGTACTGGCTGAGCACGATCCGCGCCGGAAGCTGCGCAAGGCCGGGCAAGGGGAACGGCTTGATCTGCAGGGTGGCGGTTTCCGGCTCGTCCAGGACAATGCCGCGGGAGACTTGCCACCATTTGATCTTGGCCAGGTCCAGGTCGAATGCCTGGGCGGCGGGTGCGACAGCGAGCATCAGCAGCGTCAGGCAGATCCCGTAAAAGCGGTTGTGCCTGGCAGCGGCGCCTGTGAAGAGTTTCAAGATTGCAGTCCCTTGCCGGTATGAAAGGCCGGCAATGTAATGCAATCGGCGGCTTTATGCCGGGGTTTGTGTCAGGGCCGGAACTGGCTGGGGGCGACGCCGCTCCAGCGCACGAAGGCATGGCGGAAGCTCGCGGTTTCGCTGAAGCCCAGGGCCTCGGCGATGCGGTAGATCGGCAGGTCGTCCTCGCAGAGCATCTGTTTGGCCCGCTCGAAGCGCAGCTCGTCGAGCAGTTCCTGATAGCTGCAACCCAGGTCCTTGAGGTGCCGGCGCAGGGTGCGGGCCGAGCAGTTCATCTGTTCGGCCAGGCCTTCCAGGCCCGGCGCGGCGTCCAGTTGCGCCGCCAGCAGCTGGCGGATGCGCCCCAGCCAGGCCTGGCGCCCGGTGAATTCGGTGTTCTGTTTGCGGCAGCGTTCGGCCATGGCCTGGTGGGTGATGGCGTCCGCCAGGGGCAGCGGCTGCTCGAGCCAGCGCCGGTCGAAGGCGAAGGCGTTGGACACCGCATCGAACTGCAGCGGGCAGTCGAAACGCTCGGCGTAGCGGCCCTGGTAATCGGGGGCGGGGTAGTCGAAGCGGGCGCCGCGCAAGGGCAGCGGATGGCCCAGCAGGTCGTCGCAGATGACCTTCATCGACACCAGGCAGAACTCGATATTGAAGGTCGCCAGCGCCGGGTTTTCGCGGTAATCCGCGGCGGTCAGCCAGATCAGCTCGCCGTCCGCTTCCAGGCTCAGCTCGAAAAGTGTTCCCAACAGCGCCGGATAACGCAGCGCCAGGCGCAAAGCGTCACCTAAGGTGGCACTGGTGAGCAGGGCATAACCGAGCATGCCATAGCTGGAAACGTGCATGCGCCGGCCCAGCTCCAGGCCGATATCCCGTTGCAGGGCCACGGCGTTGGCGCACACCAGCATTTCCTGATTGGTGGTGATGCGGGTGTCGGCGCGGCTCAGGTCGGCGGCGTTGATGCCGCTGCCAGCCAGCAGTGCTTCGCTGTCCTGGCCCTGGTCCTTGAAGGTATTGAGCACCAGCGAGACGGCGTTGAGGGTGGTGAGGTGGGAATGCAGCATGTCCGTTTCCAGCCCGGGGAGTGCTGAAAACGGAGCAATTTGTATGCCGCGCTGTGCTTCGGTAGGAGCGAGGCTTGCCCGCGATGAATTCCAACGATGCTGCGGTGTGACTGTTGGACCGCCGCTTTGCGGCTATCACGGGTAATCGAGCGTCGACCGGTCGCTCCTACAGAGGAACGCGTATTTCTGTAGGAGCGAGGGGAGGGATCAGCTCAGCTCACCGCACAGGTCCAGCTCCACCAGGCGCCGCACTTCGGCGGTGTCCAGGCCGGCGCCGAGCAGGGCGTTGAGCTTGCCGAACGCCGCTTCGCGGGTCATGCCGCCGCCGGACAGCACGCCGACGCCACGCAGGCGGCTGCCGGCTTCGTAGATGTCCAGCTCCACGCCACCTTCATGGCATTGGGTGATGGCCACGACCACGATGCCCTGTTCCCGGGCGCGTTGCAGGCTGGCCAGGAACTGCGGGTTGTCGCTCGGCCCGGTGCCGCTGCCGAAGCACTCCAGCACCAGCGCCTGGATGCCGCTGCCCAGCAGGGCGTCGAGCTGTTCGGCGGCGATCCCCGGCACCAGCGGCAATACGCCGACCCTGGCCAGTTGCTTGCCCTGGCGGTAATCCAGCTGCGGCGGAGTCGACGTTGCCTTGGCTGCGCCACCCTGGCGCTGCAAGGCCGCGAACGGATGACGGCCGAAGCTGCGGATCTTCGCGCAACGGGTCGGCGCCAGTAGTTCGCCGTGGAAGTACAGGTGCACGCCCGGGGCCAGGCCCTGGCCGAGGGCGACCAGCGCGCCGCCGAGGTTTTCCCAGGCATCGCTGTCGGTCACGCCGGCCGGCAGCATCGAGCCGGTGAACACCACGCGGGCATGCAGGCCCAGCAGCTGGAAGCTCATGGCCGCGGCGCTGTAGGCCAGGGTGTCGGTGCCGTGCAGGATCAGCACGCTGTCGCAGCCCTGCACGTCGACCGCATCGACCACGGCTTCGCGCAGGCGCTGCCAGTAGACGGGGGTCATGTTCGCGCTGTCGATCAGCGGCGCCATCTCGCGAAAGCGCCAGTTGGGCACCACCAGTTCGGGCTGGCTGTGCAGGTAGTCGCGCATCCGCGCCTCGAAACCCGAGGCCGGGGCCAGGCCGTGGGCGCTGGCCTGCATGCCGATGGTGCCGCCGGTGTAGAGCACCATGACGTTCTGCGCGGCAGGATAGGTGTTGGCATTCATTAGGGAGTCTCCGGAACGATGACAGCGTGCGGTCGAGCATGACGCCGACCGCAGGGAGTGTCACGTCGGGCGCAAGACATGCGCCCGGTTTGTACCCGATCAGCGTTGCGCTGCGGGAATGCCTTGCGGCTGAGCGTCAGCCTTGACAGCAACCGACGGGCTGGTCGGCCAGGCCTTCAGGTCCAGGTCCAGATCGGTAAATTTGCTGGAGTCGAACACAGGCTGGTTGACGCCGGCGCGGCGCTGCTCGTCGTAGTCGCGCATTACGCGCATGCCGACCTTGAACAGCATGGCCAGGGCTATCAGGTTGACGAAGGCCAGGCAGGTCATGGTGATGTCGGCGAAGGCGAACACGGTCGAAAGGTCCTGCATCGAACCCCAGACCACCAGCGCCAGCACCAGGCCGCGGAAAGTCATCAGCGCAGCGCGGTTGCGGGTGAGGAACTGCAGGCTGTTCTCGCCCAGGTAGTAGTTGTAGAGGATGCAAGTGAAGACGAACAGCGACAGCGCGACGCTGACGAACATGCGGCCCCAGTCACCGACCACGGCGGCCAGCGAGTTCTGGGTCAGGACGATGCCGTCACCTTCGAAGCCCGGGGTGTAGAAGCCCGACAGCAGGATCAGCAGCGCGGTGCAGGTGCAGATCACGAAGGTGTCGAGGAACACGCTGAAGGCCTGGACCACACCTTGGGCGCCGGGGTGCTTCACGGCGGCCACGGCGGCGACGTTCGGCGCACTGCCCAGGCCCGCTTCGTTGGCGAACACGCCACGCTTCACGCCCATGACGATGGCGCTGCCGAGCAGGCCGCCGAAGGCCGGGTCGAGACCGAAGGCGCTCTTGAAGATGGTTTCCAGCATGGCTGGCACGTGTTCGATCTGGGTGCCGATCACGTACAGGGTCACGCCGATATAGGCCAGGGTCTTGATCGGTACCAGCAGGTCGGACACCGAGGCGATGCGCTTGATGCCGCCGATGAAGGTGATGGCCAGCAGCACTGCCAGGACGATACCGGTGTGTTGCGGGTCGAAAGCAAAGGCGTTCTGCAGCGAGTGGGTCACGGTGTAGGACTGCAGGCCAATGAAGGCGAAGCCGTAGGTGACCAGCAGCAGGATCGAGAACACCACCGCCATGCCTTTGAGCTTGAGGCCGTGCTGGATGTAGTAAGCCGGGCCGCCACGGTACAGGCCGTCGCCATCGGCACGCTTGTAGACCTGGGCCAGGGTGCATTCGAAGAAGCTGCTGGACATGCCGACCAGTGCGGTCACCCACATCCAGAACACCGCACCCGGACCACCGAGGGTCACGGCGATGCCGACACCGGCGATGTTGCCCGCGCCGACGCGGCCGGCAAGGCTGAGCATCAGGGCCTGGAACGAGCTGAGTTGTCCGGCGCTGCCTTTGAGGCTGTCGCGGAACACCGCGAACATGTGGAAGAAGTGGCGCAATTGAACGAAACGCGAGCGGATCGTGAAGTAGCTACCGAGCCCGACAATGAGCACGATCAGTACTTTCCCTGAGAGGAAGTCGTTGATGACTTCGAGCATGGAGTATTCCTCGCTGTTTTTTGTAAAGGCAGAAGCTGGGTGGTCCGAAACATCGAGTTACACACCGTCGCGCGGGCAGCACGACAGGTGGGGCGAGTGTTCGTCCCGGTTCCAATTCGCGGGTTGTTATTAGTTCGGGTTCCCCGTGAGGTTGAGCCTCGTTACCGACGGCCGCCCACGTGAAGAGGGGGCGCACTATACCGGTGCGCGCGCCTGCCGTCTGCATGTTGCGCGTCGAGCCGAGGAATGGCAGGCGGGGAAAGGGGCTGAATCGGTTCTTGCGCGAGCGCCTCGGCGCGTTTTGCGCAGGCATGGTTGATGGCGGTCAACGATGATGTGGTGAGGCTGCTGAAGCGCCGCTTTGCGGCTATCGCGAGCAAGCTTCGCTCCTACGGGGAATGGGTTGTTTCTGTAGGAGCGAGGCTTGCCCGCGATGAATCCAGTGCGGTCCGACAGGCCTCGGAAGTAGTAGCCGATGTTGACGCTGGTCCGGTAGTACCACCCGTTGCTGCCTACCGAGCGGAGCTCGGCAGCGGTTACATACCATTCACACAGCCTTTGCCTGGCATCGATTACGTAGCGATTACGTAACGGTTACGTAGCCATTACGTAGCGGGCTAGAGACCCAGCACCAGGCGCCGGCTCTTTAGCGGGATGAAGGTCAGCGCGAACAGCACCAGGGCGGCGACCTTCTCTGGCGTGAAGCGCCGCTCGGGGAGATAGATCGCCAGGACGGCGGCGACCAGGCACAGGACGAGCATCAGGGGGCCGAGCAGGCGGCTCTGCCAGTGGGCGACGCTGCCCATGATCCGCGCCTGCTGCTGGTCGTGCTTGAGCATTTCCTGCCGCAGCTTTTCGGCGAGCCTGATTTCGGTGTGGGCGGGAGTGATGCTGAACTGCAGTTCCATGGGGCTGAATCCGATGCCCATGTTCGGTTGAGGGTGGCGTCTACCGGTTTGGGCAAAGCTCGGCCGCTCGTCGCTCAGGCTGGAAACTGCCGTACATGCTGTTCCACCCACTCGAACAGGCGCTCGTCGAGCTGCGGTCGGTAGCGGTCGTAGGCGTCCTGGTGGCTGTTGAAGAGCGGGTCCTGATTGACCCGCGCGGCCAGCGCGGTAGGGCTGTCGCGCCCGGCATGGCTCGCCCTCAGGTGTTTCTGTCGCTGGTCGGCCTGTTCCAGGGTGTCCGCCAGGGCATCCAGTTGCAGGTGCCTGAATTGGGCGATGGCCTGGGGCAGGTGAAAGTGCAGGGCACTGTCAAAGCCTTCCCAGTTCTCAAAGGCCAGCCACTCGTGGAGCACCATGAAGCAGCGCGGCGCCGGTGCCAGTTGCTCCAGCTGCTCGAAGGCCAGCCAGTACTGTCGTTGTAGTGGCTCGGCGACTTCTATGGCCTGGGCGATCAGGTCCAGGGCTCGACCCTTGTCTCGGTGATGTTTGCGCAGGATGCGCTGGGTCAGGGTGAAGCGCGCTTCTTCGATAGCGTTCAAGGCGCGGCCCAGGTCATAGCCGGCGTTGTGCAGAGGTTCCCGGGCTTGCTCCAGGGACAGCCCGGACTTGCTCGCCAGCACTTGCAGCAGCTCGTTCTTGTAGTGTTCGGCGGCTTGCTGGGGGTTGCCTGCGCAGCGCTCGAGCAAGGCCTGGGCATGGCGCAGGCCCACGGGGACCAAGCTGCGCAGTTGCTGTATGGCCTGGATTTGCGTCGGGTCCATCGACGGCAGTGCCTCGGTGTCTGATTGGGCGGGACGCCGATTATCCTCCGCGCCGGGGGAGTGCGCTTGTTTAAAGCACGGGCGTGGCGATCTCAAGGACGAAGAGCGTCGGCGGGAGGTCGGGAGAACGGCAGGCAAAAAAAAGGGCTTGGAGAAGAATCTCCAAGCCCTCAAAAGGTGAGAGGTGTCTAGTCCCTCGACCTGGTGAGCGGTGCCCTGTGGCCAGGGCGGGCGTTGGTCAGGCTTTGAGCGGGACCAGACGCGGGGCAATCATGTTTTCCGGGCGCAGGATGTCGGCGAGCATGGCGTCGTCGAGCAAGCCTTCTTCGCGCACCAGTTCCAGTACGCCGCGGCCGCTTTCCAGGGCGATGCGGGCGATACGGGTGGCGTTTTCATAGCCGATGTACGGGTTCAGCGCGGTGACCAGGCCGATCGAGTGCTCGACCAGTTCGCGGCAGCGCTGCTCGTTGGCGGTGATGCCGGTGATGCAGTGCTCGCGCAGCATGTCCATGGCGCGTTGCAGCAGGCGGATCGAGTCGAAGATCTTGAAGGCGATCAGCGGTTCCATCACGTTCAGTTGCAGCTGGCCGCCTTCGGCCGCGATGGTCAGGGCCAGGTCGTTGCCGATGATCTGGAACGCCACCTGGTTGACCGCTTCCGGGATCACCGGGTTGACCTTGCCGGGCATGATCGAGCTGCCTGGCTGACGCGCCGGCAGGTTGATTTCGTTGATGCCGGTGCGTGGGCCGCTGGACAGCAGGCGCAGGTCGTTGCAGATCTTCGACAGCTTGACCGCGGTGCGCTTGAGCATGCCGGAGAACAGCACGAAGGCGCCCATGTCGGAGGTGGCTTCGATCAGGTCGGCGGCCGGTACCAGCGGCTGGCCGCTGATGGTGGCCAGGCGCTGAACGGCCAGGGCCTGGTAACGCGGGTCGGCATTGATGCCGGTACCGATGGCGGTACCGCCCAGGTTCACTTCGGTCAGCACTTCAGGCGCCAGGGTCTTCAGGCGGGCCAGGTCTTCGCTCAGGGTGGTGGCGAAGGCGCGGAACTCTTGACCCAGGGTCATTGGCACGGCGTCTTGCAGCTGGGTACGGCCCATCTTCAGGACGTGGCTGAATTCTTCACCCTTGGCGGCGAACGACTGGATCAGGCTGTCGAGGCTGGCCAGCAGCGCGTCGTGGCCCAGCAGCAGACCCAGGCGGATCGCGGTCGGGTAGGCGTCGTTGGTCGACTGCGCCATGTTCACGTCGTTGTTCGGGTGCAGGTACTGGTATTCGCCCTTGCTGTGGCCCATGGCCTCCAGTGCGATGTTGGCGATGACTTCGTTGGCATTCATGTTGGTCGAAGTGCCAGCGCCGCCTTGAATCATGTCCACCACGAACTCTTCGTGGAAATCGCCGCGGATCAGACGGGCACAGGCTTCGCTGATGGCAGCGTGCTTGGCTTCGCTCAGGTGACCCAGCTCGCGGTTGGCGTCAGCAGCTGCCTGCTTGACCATTGCCAGGGCCACGACCAGTTTTGGGTAGTGCGAAATCGGAACGCCGGAGAGGCGGAAGTTGTTCACCGCTCGCAGGGTCTGGATGCCGTAATACGCTTGAGCAGGTACTTCGAGTACGCCAAGCAGGTCTTTTTCTGTGCGGAAAGATGCAGCGGAGGACATGATAGAAATCATCTCGATATGGACCCGGTCTGTGCCGGAACGCTGCGAATCCTAGGCTTGCGGGAAAATTTGGGCCAATGCTGTTAAACACTGGCCTATGCATAAACGGCATAATGCCCGTGTGACGCCGCTTGCGTGGCAAGCGTGTGACCTAAAATGGTGCGTTCCCCGGGAGGACGTGATGAATCTGGAAAGCAAATGGCTCGAGGACTTCAGTGCCCTGGCCGCCACCCGCAGCTTTTCGCAGGCCGCCGAACGGCGCTTCGTGACCCAGCCGGCCTTCAGCCGGCGGATCCGCAGCCTGGAAGCGGCGCTGGGGCTGACCCTGGTCAACCGCTCGCGCACGCCGATCGAACTGACGGCGGCGGGGCAGCTGTTCCTGGTGACCGCGCGCACGGTGGTCGAGCAACTGGGCGAAGTGCTGCGGCACTTGCATCACCTTGAAGGCGGGCAGGGCGAAGTGATGCAGGTCGCCGCGGCGCACTCCCTGGCCCTGGGCTTCTTCCCGCGCTGGATCGCCCAACTGCGTAACGAAGGTCTGAACATCGCCACGCGGCTGGTGGCGACTAACGTTGGCGATGCGGTGCATGCCCTGCGCGAAGGCGGTTGCGACCTGATGCTGGCCTTCTATGACCCGGATTCGGCGATGCAGATGGACCCGGAAATCTTCCCTTCGCTGCACCTGGGGCACACCGAGATGCTGCCGGTGTGCGCAGCGGATGCCGCCGGCAAGCCGCTGTTTGACCTGGAAGGCGAGGCCAGCGTGCCGCTGCTGGCGTACAGCGCCGGGGCGTTTCTCGGGCGTTCGGTGAACCAGTTGCTGCGCCAGCGCAACCTGCGGTTCACCACAGTGTATGAAACCGCCATGGCCGACAGCCTCAAGAGCATGGCCCTGGAAGGCCTGGGGATTGCCTGGGTACCGCACCTGAGCGTGCGTGCCGAACTGGCCCGCGGCGAACTGGTGGTCTGCGGCGGCGCGCAATGGCATGTGCCGCTGGAGATCCGCCTGTACCGCTGCGCGCTGGTGCGCAAGGCCAATGTCCGATTGTTGTGGCGCAAGCTGGAAGGCGGCGCGGCGCAGGGTACGACAGGCGCGTGAGGCTCTTCGCGGGCAAGCCTCGCTCCTACAGAAGACTCCGTAGGAGCGAGGCTTGCCCGCGATGGCGTCAACCCGGGCGAAACCACGCTTGGCGGCTGACCCCAAAGTCAATAAAACCGCCGCTTTGCGCCTGAAACATGGTGTATGACAGATGGTCGGCAAAAGTGCGTTTAACTCACCTTTTTCGGTATACTGCGCGGCCTTCGGCCGGTTTGCCCGGCCATAATTCGTACAATCAAGCCACGCACTCTGCGTGGCTTGTTGTTTTTTGACGCGCCCGCGGGCGCCCAGAGAGAAGAGGCACGACGATGAGTGCACTGGTTGGCGTGATCATGGGCTCCAAGTCCGATTGGTCCACCCTTAGCCACACCGCCGATATGCTGGAAAAGCTCGGCATCCCTTACGAGGTGAAAGTGGTCTCTGCCCACCGCACCCCGGACCTGCTGTTCCAGTACGCCGAAGAGGCCGAATCGCGTGGCATCGAGGTGATCATCGCCGGTGCCGGTGGCGCGGCCCACCTGCCAGGCATGTGTGCGGCCAAGACCCACCTGCCGGTGCTGGGCGTTCCGGTGCAGTCGTCGATGCTCTCGGGCGTGGACTCGCTGCTCTCCATCGTGCAGATGCCCGCGGGCATTCCGGTCGCCACCCTGGCCATCGGCAAGGCCGGCGCGATCAACGCCGCGCTGCTGTCGGCGAGCATCCTCGGCGCCAAGCATCCGCAATTTCATACCGTACTGAAAAAATTCCGCGCTGAGCAGACAGACAGCGTCCTGGACAATCCAGACCCACGCGTCGCCTGAGGTTTTTGACGATGAAGATCGGTGTAATCGGTGGCGGCCAGCTGGGTCGCATGTTGGCTCTGGCGGGCACTCCGCTGGGGATGAACTTCGCTTTCCTCGACCCGGCGCCAGATGCCTGTGCCGCTGCCCTGGGCGAACACCTGCGAGCCGATTACGGCGATCAGGATCACCTGCGCCAGCTGGCTGACGAAGTGGACCTGGTGACCTTCGAGTTCGAAAGCGTACCGGCGGAAACCGTGGCCTTCCTGTCGCAGTTCGTCCCGGTCTACCCGAGCGCCGAAGCCCTGCGCATCGCCCGCGATCGCTGGTTCGAGAAGAGCATGTTCAAGGACCTGGGGATTCCGACCCCGGCGTTCGCCGACATCCAGTCGCAAGCCGACCTGGAGGCCGCCGTGGCCAGCATCGGCCTGCCGGCCGTGCTGAAAACCCGCACCCTGGGTTACGACGGCAAGGGCCAGAAGGTCCTGCGCAGTCCTGAAGATGTGGTTGGCACTTTCGCCGAGCTGGGCAGCGTGGCCTGCCTGCTGGAGGGCTTCGTGCCGTTCACCGGCGAAGTCTCGCTGATCGCCGTGCGCGCCCGCGATGGCGAAACCCGCTTCTACCCGCTGGTGCACAACACCCACCACAGCGGCATCCTCAAGCTGTCCGTGGCCAGCAGCGATCACCCGCTGCAGGCCCTGGCCGAAGACTATTCCAGCCGGGTGCTCAAGCAGCTGGACTACGTCGGCGTGATGGCGTTCGAGTTCTTTGAAGTCGACGGTGGCCTCAAGGCCAACGAGATCGCGCCACGGGTGCACAACTCCGGGCACTGGACCACCGAAGGCGCCGAGTGCAGCCAGTTCGAAAACCACCTGCGGGCCGTCGCCGGCCTGCCACTGGGTTCGACCGCCAAGGTCGGCGAGAGCGCGATGATCAACTTCATCGGCGAAGTGCCGGCGGTGGAGAAAGTCATCGCCATCGACGATTGCCACCTGCATCACTACGGCAAGGCCTTCAAGGTCGGGCGCAAGGTCGGTCACGCCAACCTGCGCTGCAAGGACAAGGCGACCCTCGAGGCGCAGATCCTCAAGGTCGAAGCGCTGATCGCCGAATAACTTCCTGGGGCTGCGGTGGAACCAATCGGGGCCGCCGTTCTCTGATGGCAGGATGCCAATGCGCTAACTAGGCTTTGGCATACCTAACTCATACAGAGGGAAATGCCATGGGAATTATTGGAACCATCTTTATCGGCTTGATCGTTGGCCTGCTGGCCCGCTTCCTGAAACCGGGCGATGACAGCATGGGCTGGATCATGACCATCCTGCTCGGTATCGGCGGTTCGCTGGCAGCCACCTACGGCGGCCAGGCCCTGGGCATCTACCAGGCGGGCCAGGGTGCGGGTTTCATCGGCGCGCTGGTTGGCGCGGTCGTGCTGCTGGTGATCTACGGCCTGGTCAAAAAGAACTGATTTAGCGACAAAGCCCTCTCTGCTGCGCAGGTAGAGAGGGCTAGAATGCCCGGCGTTGTCTTGTCCCTTTCTTGCCGAGCTCCTCCATGCGCCGTCTTCTGTTGACTCTTGTTCTGCTGGGCTCAGGCCTGGCCCATGCCGGTGAACTGCCGGAAACCGACTGGCTCGAACTGATGCCCAAGTCGGACCAGAAAGCCCTCGAGCAAATGCCGGAAATCGATCACAACTCCCCCGAAGCCAATGGCACCTTTACCGAAAAGGGCGGCCTGAAGCAGAGCAAGGGGTTGCCGGCGGTGATGTATTCGACCAAGACCGTGCCGGCCATGAACGGCAAGGACATCCGCATCGGGGGTTATCCGGTGCCGCTGGAGTCCGATGCCAAGGGGCGCAGCACCCTGTTTTTCCTCGTGCCTTACCCGGGCGCCTGCATCCATGTGCCGCCACCGCCGCCCAATCAGCTGGTGCTGGTGCGTTTCCCCAAGGGCGTGAAGCTGGACGATATCTACACGCCGCTGTGGGTGACCGGCCACCTGAAGGTCGAGACGGTCAGCAACGACCTGGCCGACGCGGCCTATGCGCTGGATGCGCAGAAAGTGCGGGTGGTGCAGGAATCGGATCTGTAAGGCGGGATGCTTATTTCTGTAGGAGCGAAGCTTGCTCGCGATAGCCGCGCAGCGGCGATACATCAGGCGCTGCGAGATTCTTTCGCGAGCAATCGAGCGTCGACCGGCTGCTCCTACGGAAGGCAGAGCCCGGCGTTACAGCGCTACGCTGGTAACGCTCACACCCAGGGTATGACTGGCGCCCGGCGCCAGGGTCACCACATCATCCATCACGTTGGCGGTTTCGATGCACAGCATGCGTTGCCAGCCATCGTTGGCCATGTCGCTGAACTGCTCGGCGCGGGCAATCCAGGGGTTCCAGATCACCGCCGAGCGTGAGCCGTTGCTGGTCAGCTGGATGCGGCGCTCCCAGGCCGGGTCGACGATATTCAGCTGTGGTGGAGGATCGAGGTAGATACGGTCGGTCTCGCCGGTGAAATGCAGGTCGCCGGACTGCTGCCGGGTCTTCCAGTCATCCAGGGTCTCGATGTAATTCAGGCCGTCCAGCCCTTCGACATGCACCTTGCGCACATCGCTGACCGCGAAGTAGCTGTGCAGCGCCTGGCTAATGGTGACGCTGTCGTCGCCCAGGTTGTGGCTGGTGAGGTTGATATGCAGTTGGTCGTCGAGACGGATGCTCAGCTTCAGCTCGACCTGATGCGGCCAGCCTGGCAGCCCACCCTCGGGGATCGGCAGTTGCAGTTCCACCAGCAGGCTTTCGCCTTCGGCCTCGATGCCCAGCAGTTCCCAGTCGGTGGCGCGGACCAGGCCATGGGCTCCGGCCGGCTCGCTGCTCTGGCGCATGGCCTGGACGCTTTGCGGGTTGCGCGCGAAATTGCCGAACCACGGCCAGCACACCGGAACGCCGGCGCGAATGCTTTTGCCGGTCTTGAACACCGCCTCGTCGTTGAGCCAGATCAGCGGCGGTTGCCCGGCCAATTGATAGCTGAGGATGTGCGCGCCTTGCTGGGCCACCAGCAGTTCGGCCTGACCGTGGCGGATGCGCCAGCAGTTCAGTTCATCCAGTTTCACCGTTTCAACGTGAGGGGTAGGCATGGTGCTGTTCTCGTTCAAAAGCAGGGCTGCTATGGACCACGTAACGGCCGCCGGGTTTAACCTTCGCCGCAATTAACGGGCTCTGGGTGGAACCGAGCGAGTGCGGCCGCTGCCGTCGATGGCAACGAACACGAACACTGCCTCGGTGACCTTGCGCCATTCGCTGGACAGCGGATCGTCGCTCCACACCTCGACCATCATCTGGATCGAGCTGCGACCGATTTCCAGGGTCTGGGTATAAAAGGAAAGCTGCGCGCCGACCGCTACCGGCACCAGGAATGCCATGCGGTCGATAGCGACGGTGGCGACACGCCCGCCGGCCACGCGACTGGCCATGGCGGTGCCCGCCAGGTCCATCTGCGCCACCAGCCAGCCGCCGAAAATATCGCCAAAGCCGTTGGTTTCGCGGGGAAGCGCGGTGATTTGCAGGGCCAGGTCGCCTTGCGGGATCGGATCTTCTTGTTCGAGCTCTATCATGCCGGGGGTGCCTCTGACCCGTGACTCTTCATTGGTACTTCAGGTGAATAGCCGTCTTGAGGAAAAACGATTCAGCCCGAACATACTACGTTCGTCACGTTCTTCGTAAGGCGTACTAAAGGGAAACTCTGCGAAACCGGCTGGCCCAGTCGGCGCCTGGGGCGCCCAGCGGCGTTTTCGCACAGCAACCCTTGCCGGGGCGGCTTTGCTCCAATGCCTGCGAGTATATCGGTCGACAGGCTCCACGACGACCATCCGGTTCTGATTTTGACCGGCAATTGTGCACATCTATGTGCTTTTTCGAACAATTTGCTATCGTGCCGAACCTGCCAGGCCACAACCAGCGCTGTTGCGGCTTCCAGAACCGACTATAAGAGAAGCCCTTGCCATGACCACTGTGCCTTCGAGCATCGCGCAGCCCGCGCAACCTGCTCGTCCGTTGACCCGCAACGACTACAAGACCCTGTCGCTGTCCGCCCTGGGCGGCGCGCTGGAGTTCTACGACTTCATCATTTTCGTGTTCTTCGCCACGGTGGTCGGCAGGCTGTTCTTCCCGGCGGACATGCCCGAGTGGCTGCGCCTGATGCAGACCTTCGGGATCTTCGCCGCCGGCTACCTGGCCCGGCCCCTGGGCGGGATCGTCATGGCGCACTTCGGCGACCTGCTCGGGCGCAAGAAGATGTTCACCCTGAGCATTTTCATGATGGCTGTGCCGACCCTGATCATGGGCCTGCTGCCGACCTACGCGCAGATCGGCATGTGGGCGCCGATCCTGTTGCTGCTGATGCGGGTGATCCAGGGCGCGGCCATCGGCGGTGAAGTGCCGGGCGCCTGGGTGTTCGTTTCCGAGCATGTGCCGCAGCGGCATATCGGCTACGCCTGCGGCACCCTGACTTCGGGCCTGACCGCCGGCATCCTCCTGGGCTCGCTGGTGGCCACCGCGATCAATAGCATCTACACCCCGGGCGAAGTCGCCGATTACGCCTGGCGGATTCCTTTCCTGCTGGGCGGCGTGTTCGGCCTGTTCTCGGTGTACCTGCGTCGCTGGTTGCACGAAACCCCGGTGTTCGCCGAGCTGCAACTGCGCAAGGCGTTGGCCGAGGAAGTGCCGCTGCGCGCGGTGCTGCGCGACCACCGCAGCGCGATCATTCTCTCGATGCTGCTGACCTGGCTGCTGTCCGCCGGGATCATCGTGGTGATCCTGATGACCCCGACCGTATTGCAGACGGTCTATCACTTCACCCCGACCACCGCGTTGCAGGCCAACAGCCTGGCGATCGTGTTCCTGAGCCTGGGTTGCGTGGCGTCCGGCGCGCTGGCCGACCGTTTTGGCGCCGGCCGGGTGTTCGTGTTCGGCAGCGCGCTGCTGCTGGCGACTTCCTGGACCTTCTACCACAGCCTGCTGGATCACCCGGACTGGCTGTTCCCGCTGTACGCGCTGACTGGCCTGCTGGTGGGCACCATCGGCGCGGTGCCTTATGTGATGGTCAAGGCCTTCCCGGCGGTGGTGCGCTTCAGCGGCCTGTCGTTCTCCTACAACCTGGCCTACGCGATCTTCGGTGGCCTGACGCCGATGGTGGTGACCGCGCTGCTCAAGGAGAGCCCGATGGGCCCGGCCTATTATGTTGCAATTATTTGCAGCATCGGGATCCTGGTCGGCCTGTACCTGTGGAAAAAGGGCCGCTGATCCGGCCCATCCTGTAGCCGCTGCCGCAGGCTGCGACAAGGCCGCAGGCCTTCCAGGGCCTCAAAAGCACGCCTGCCTTGCAGTCGATCGCCGCCTTCGGCAGCGGCTATAAAGTGCTCTATAAATAAAGGCCAGCCTTCCATCGCGAATGCTGGCCTTTCATCTAATTGTCATATTTCAGCCATAGAGTGTTCACACGGCCTACAGATACTTGGCCCGACTTAACACACCCTATCTGCTAGGAGTAAGGCATGAAACTGAAGCGTTTGATGGCGGCAATGACTTTTGTCGCTGCTGGCGTTGCGACTGCCCACGCGGTTGCCGCTGTTGACCCTGCTATCCCGAGCTACACCAAGACCACTGGTGTGTCGGGCAACCTGTCCAGCGTCGGTTCCGATACCCTGGCCAACCTCATGACCCTGTGGGCCGAGCACTACAAGAAAGAATACCCGAACGTAAACATCCAGATTCAGGCCGCTGGCTCCGCCACCGCGCCACCTGCGCTGACCGAAGGCACCTCCAACCTGGGCCCGATGAGCCGCAAGATGAAGGACACCGAACTGGCTGCCTTCGAGCAGAAGTACGGCTACAAGCCAACCGCCATCCCGGTTGCCGTGGACGCCCTGGCCGTGTTCGTGCACAAGGACAACCCGATCCAGCACCTGACCATGGAGCAGGTTGACGCGATCTTCTCCTCGACCCGCCTGTGCGGCGCCAAAGCCGACGTCAAGACCTGGGGCGACCTGGGCGTGACCGGCGACCTGGCCAACAAGCCGGTCCAGCTGTTCGGTCGTAACTCGGTATCCGGCACCTACGGCTACTTCAAGGAAGAAGCCCTGTGCAAAGGCGACTACAAGCCTAACGTCAACGAACAGCCAGGTTCGGCTTCGGTGGTCCAGTCCATCAGCTCCTCGCTGAACGGCATCGGCTACTCGGGCATCGGCTACAAGACCGCTAGCGTGAAGACCGTGGCCCTGGCCAAGAAAGGCAGCAGCGACTTCATCGAAGACACCGAAGAAAACGCCCTGAACGGCAAGTACCCGCTGTCCCGCTTCCTGTACGTGTACATCAACAAGGCCCCGAACAAGCCTCTGGCCCCGCTGGAAGCCGAGTTCGTGAAGCTGGTTCTGTCGAAACAGGGCCAGGAAGTAGTGGTGAAAGACGGTTACATCCCACTGCCAGCCAAAGTCGCCGCCAAGGCACTGGCTGACCTGGGCCTGCAGGAAGGCGCTGCAGTCGTAAAGAAGTAACACCCTAGGTCCGGGCCTGTCCCGGACCTTGTAGGAGCGAGCGGGCTCGCTCCTACACCCCCCAATTTTCGATCCGCTGCCAGCTCTGCTCCGCGGCGGATTTGTTGCGTCACTGCATTGTCATCTTTCTGTCATACAGGATCGCTAGGGTGTGCGCATGAATGATCTGGCCAACTCCACCATGACTCCGACTTCCCCCCCCAAGCGCATTGACTTCAATACGCCTGAGCTGCAACGCAAGCGCCGCATCCGCGCGCTCAAAGATCGCCTGACCCGTTGGTACGTCCTCGTCGGCGGTCTGGCCGTGCTGGCCGCGATCACCTTGATCTTCTTCTTCCTCGCCTATGTCGTGCTGCCCCTGTTCCAGGGCGCCGACCTGACCTCCAAGGACCCGCTGACCCCAGCCTGGATGCAGGACGCCGGCAAGCCGCTGATGTTCTCCCTGGAAGAGCAGAACCAGGTCGGCATGCGGGTTTCCGACAAGGGCCAGGCGCTGTTCTTCGACATCGATAACGGTGCCGAGCTGCGCCGCGTCGACTTGCCGATCCCGGCCGGCGCCACCGTGACCGCCATCGGCAAGGATCAGCCGGGCAGCCCGCTGGTGGTGGTTGGCCTGTCCAACGGCCAGGCGCTGGTGTTCCGTCACACCTATAAGGTCAGCTACCCGGACGGCAAGAAAACCATCTCGCCGGCCATCGAATACCCCTACGGCGAAACCCCGATCGTGCTGAACGAGCAGGGCGGCGCCCTGGAGCACGTCAACCTCAACGCCACCGATTCGGCGTTGGTGGTGGCCGGTTCCAGCGGCGCGCAACTGCATGTGCTGCAGCTGACCCGCGAAGAAAACATGATGACCGGCGAAGTCACCAGCGAGCAGAACCGCATCGAGCTGCCGCAGATGACCGAACCGGTCAAGGCCATGTACATCGACCCGCGCCAGCAGTGGCTGTACGTGATCAACGGGCGTGCCCAGGCCGACGTGTTCAGCCTGCGCGACAAGAGCCTCAACGGTCGCTACAAGTTGCTGGAGGATGCCAATGCCGAAGTGACGGCCAGCACCCAGCTGGTGGGCGGTATCTCGCTGATCATCGGTACCTCCAAGGGCGGCCTGGCCCAATGGTTCATGGCCCGCGATACGGACGGCGAACTGCGCCTGAAGCAGATCCGCACCTTCCAGATGGGCACCACGCCGATCATTGAAATCACCGCTGAAGAGCGCCGCAAAGGCTTCGTCGCCCTGGACGCCTCGGGCAAGCTCGGCGTGTTCCACAGCACCGCGCACCGCACCCTGCTGGTGGACCAGGTGGTCGAAGGCGAAGGCCTGTTCGGCCTGTCGCCACGGGCCAACCGGGTGATCGTCGAAGCCGGCGGCAAGCTGCAACCGCTGGTGCTCGATAACCCGCACCCGGAAGTGTCCTGGAGCGCGCTGTGGAGCAAGGTCTGGTACGAGAACTACGACGAGCCTAAATACGTCTGGCAATCGACCGCGGCCAACACCGACTTCGAACCCAAGCTGAGCCTCTCGCCCCTGACCTTCGGTACTTTGAAGGCAGCGTTCTACGCGATGCTGCTGGCGGCGCCGCTGGCGGTTGCCGCGGCGATCTACACCGCTTACTTCATGGCTCCGGGCATGCGCCGCAAGGTCAAGCCGGTGATCGAGCTGATGGAAGCGATGCCGACGGTGATCCTCGGCTTCTTCGCCGGCCTGTTCCTGGCGCCTTATGTCGAAGGCCATCTGCCGGGCATCTTCAGCCTGCTGATGCTGCTGCCGATCGGCATCCTGGTGGCCGGTTTCATCTTCAGCCGCCTGCCTGAATCGGTGCGCCTCAAGGTGCCGGACGGCTGGGAAAGCGCGATCCTGATCCCGGTGATCATCCTGGTGGGCTGGTTCTCGCTGTACATGAGCCCGTTCATGGAGAACTGGTTCTTCGGCGGCGACATGCGCATGTGGATCTCCCATGACCTGGGCATCACCTATGACCAGCGCAACGCCCTGGTGGTCGGCCTGGCCATGGGCTTCGCGGTGATCCCGAACATCTACTCGATCGCCGAAGACGCCGTGTTCAGCGTGCCGCGCGGCCTGACCCTGGGCTCCCTGGCTCTGGGCGCGACCCCATGGCAGACCATGACCCGCGTGGTGATCCTCACCGCCAGCCCGGGCATCTTCTCGGCGCTGATGATCGGCATGGGCCGCGCGGTCGGCGAAACCATGATCGTGCTGATGGCCACCGGCAACACCCCGGTCATGGAAATGAACCTGTTCGAAGGCCTGCGCACCCTGGCGGCCAACGTCGCGGTGGAAATGCCGGAGTCGGAAGTCGGCGGCAGCCACTACCGCGTGCTGTTCCTCTCGGCGCTGGTGCTGCTGCTGTTCACCTTCGTCATGAACACCCTCGCCGAGCTGATCCGTCAGCGTCTGCGCAAGAAATACTCGTCGCTTTAAGAAAGGTAGAAGTCTGTGAAACAGAACTCCCTAAAAGACTGGTTCAAGAGCGGCGCCCCGGGCGTCTGGATCAGCGGTGGCGCGGTGTCCATCGCGGTCATCATGACCATCGGCCTGCTGGCGGTGATCGCCGTGCGCGGTCTGGGCCACTTCTGGCCGGCGGACCTGGTGCATGCCCACTACGACGTACCGGGCCAGGCCAACCACCTGGTCATCGGCGAAGTGGTACAGAAAGAAGAAGTGCCGCGGGCACGCCTGAAGAGCGCCGGCCTGCCGGTGCCGGACGAAGGCCCCGAGTTCATGACCCGCGAGCTGATCAAGGTCGGCAACCGTGACCTGAACGGCAACGACTTCACCTGGATTGTCGGCGACTGGCTGACCAACCAGACCACGCCGCCGGAGCTGATGGCCATCGAGCGGCGCGAGTGGGGCAACTTCTACGGCTACCTGGTCAACGTCAAGCAGGATGGCAAGGTCATCGCCGAAGGCGAAGCGGCCTGGCCGGAACTGCAGGCGCGGATCGAGCGAGTGAACAAGCTGGCTGCCCAGCTCAAGACCCTGGAGAAAGTCGATATCGGCGCGATCAACGCTGGCCTCGAGCGTATCCGCCTGCACGGTCGCAAGCTGGAACTGGACGGCAAGCTCGATGCCGCCGCCCAGGCCGACATGGAAAGCGAACGCGCCGAGCTGAACGCCCGTTACCAGGACGTCGAGGCCCGCCTGAGCGACCTGCACGCGCAGTTCAACCGCGACAGCCTCACCGCCCGCGACGCCAACGGCAAGGAAGTGGAAATCAGCCTGGGCAAGGTGGTGCACGCCTACCAGCCGAACGGCATGGGCACCCTGACCAAAATGGGTTTCTACTTCAGCAAGGTCTGGGAATTCCTCAGCGACGACCCGCGTGAAGCCAACACCGAAGGCGGCATCTTCCCGGCGATTTTCGGTACGGTGATGATGACCCTGATCATGGCGATGATCGTGACCCCGTTCGGCGTGCTGGCGGCGGTGTACCTGCGTGAATACGCCAAGCAGAACACCCTGACCCGGGTGATCCGCATCGCGGTGAACAACCTGGCAGGCGTTCCGGCCATCGTCTACGGCGTGTTCGGCCTGGGCTTCTTCGTCTATGTGCTGGGCGGTTCCCTCGACCGCTTGTTCTTCCCGGAAGCCTTGCCGGCGCCGACCTTCGGTACTCCGGGCCTGCTCTGGGCCTCCCTGACCCTGGCGCTGCTGGCGGTGCCGGTGGTGATCGTGGCCACCGAGGAAGGCCTGGCGCGGATTCCCCGCACCGTGCGTGAAGGTTCCCTGGCCCTTGGCGCGACCAAGGCGGAAACCCTGTGGAAGATCGTGCTGCCGATGGCCAGCCCGGCGATGATGACCGGCATGATCCTCGCGGTGGCCCGCGCCGCCGGTGAAGTGGCGCCGCTGATGCTGGTGGGTGTGGTGAAACTGGCGCCGTCGCTGCCGGTGGACGGCAACTACCCGTACCTGCACCTGGACCAGAAGATCATGCACCTGGGCTTCCACATCTACGACGTCGGCTTCCAGAGCCCGAACGTCGAGGCCGCGCGGCCGCTGGTGTACGCCACGGCGCTGCTGCTGGTGCTGGTGATCGCGACGCTCAACCTGTCGGCAGTGTGGATTCGTAACCACCTGCGCGAGAAATACAAGGCACTGGATAGCTGATTACCGCCGTCCCCTGTACGGCGTTACCGCTGGCCCGATCGACGCGGCCAGCGGCTCACTGAAACGAATTTGTTAGCGTAGGGAGTTACCCATGCAGCAAGAAGCACATACCCACGGCATCAACATGTCGGCCCTGGGCCGCGACAAGCAGAGCCTGAGCCTGGAGCAGGAAACCGTGGCCATCGAAGTCCCGGGCCTGAGCCTGTTCTACGGTGAGAAGCAGGCGCTGTTCGATGTCAGCATGAACATTCCGAAGCAGCGCGTGACCGCCTTCATCGGCCCGTCCGGCTGCGGCAAGTCGACCCTGCTGCGTACCTTCAACCGGATGAACGACCTGGTGGACGGCTGCCGCGTGGAAGGCGAGATCAACCTCTACGGCAACAACATCTACCGCAAGGGCGAAGACGTGGCCGAGCTGCGCCGCCGCGTGGGCATGGTGTTCCAGAAGCCCAACCCGTTCCCGAAGACCATCTACGAGAATGTGGTCTACGGCCTGCGCATCCAGGGCATCAACAAGAAGCGCATTCTCGACGAAGCCGTCGAGTGGGCCCTCAAGGGCGCGGCGCTGTGGGATGAAGTCAAGGACCGCCTGCACGACTCGGCGCTCGGCCTGTCCGGTGGTCAGCAGCAGCGTCTGGTGATCGCCCGTACCATCGCCGTGGAACCGGAAGTGCTGCTGCTCGACGAACCCTGCTCGGCACTCGACCCGATTTCCACCCTGAAGGTCGAAGAACTGATCTACGAACTGAAATCGAAGTTCACCATCGTGATCGTGACCCACAACATGCAGCAGGCCGCGCGCGTTTCCGACTACACGGCGTTCATGTACATGGGCAAACTGGTGGAATTCGGCGACACCGACACCCTGTTCACCAATCCGGCGAAGAAGCAGACCGAAGACTACATCACCGGTCGTTACGGCTAGGAAGCTGTTGTTGCTCACTGAACTGACGCTGCGGTCCACCGCACCTTACCGGACGCTCCAAGGACGCCAACCATGATTAGTAAAGAAGGCCTCACGCATCACATCTCCCAGCAGTTCAACGCCGAACTCGAGGAGGTGCGCAGCCACCTCCTGGCGATGGGCGGGCTGGTCGAGAAACAAGTCAACGACGCCGTCACCGCGCTGATCGAAGCCGACTCGGGGCTCGCCCAGCAGGTGCGCGAGATCGACGACCAGATCAACCAGATGGAACGCAACATCGACGAAGAATGCCTGCGCATTCTCGCCCGGCGCCAGCCGGCGGCTTCCGACCTGCGCCTGATCATCAGCATCTCCAAGTCGGTGATCGACCTGGAGCGCATCGGCGACGAATCGACCAAGATCGCCCGTCGCGCCATCCAGTTGTGCGAAGAAGGCGAGGCCCCGCGCGGCTACGTGGAAGTGCGGCACATCGGCGATCAGGTGCGCAACATGGTCCGCGACGCGCTGGACGCCTTTGCCCGCTTCGACGCCGACCTGGCGCTGTCGGTGGCCCAGTACGACAAGATCATCGACCGTGAGTACAAGACCGCGCTGCGCGAGCTGGCCACCTACATGATGGAAGATCCGCGTTCGATCTCGCGCGTTCTGAGCATCATCTGGGTGCTGCGCTCCCTGGAGCGGATCGGCGACCACGCGCGCAACATCTCGGAGCTGGTGATTTACCTGGTGCGCGGCACCGATGTACGCCATCTGGGGCTCAAGCGGATGAAGGAAGAAGTTGAAGGCACAAGCGCCGAAAGCGCTAATGTTCCGGGTGAAGCTGACGATAAGTAAGGTTGCCCGATAGAAGCGCCCGGCCCTTTTGGCCGGGCGTTTTCGTTTATGGGGATTGAACTTGAAAAGCAGCGCCCGCGAACGAAAAGTCCTGGCGTGACTGAAGAGTTTTGGCAAAGTGCCATCAGTAAAGCGTTATGCTAGCCGGGATTTTTAAAGGGGTGGTCGATGAGTAAGGTAAGTGTGTTGGTGGTGGATGACGCTTCGTTCATTCGTGACCTGGTGAAGAAGTGTCTGCGCAACTACTTCCCTGGCATCAAGATCGAGGACGCCATCAACGGCCGTAAAGCCCAGGCCCTGCTGGCCCGTGAAGCCTTCGACCTGGTCCTGTGCGACTGGGAAATGCCGGAAATGTCCGGCCTGGAGCTGCTGACCTGGTGCCGCGGCCAGGAAGCGATGAAGGCCATGCCGTTCATCATGGTCACCAGTCGTGGCGACAAGGAGAACGTGGTGCAGGCGATCCAGGCCGGCGTCTCCGGCTACGTCAGCAAGCCGTTCACCAACGAGCAGCTGCTGACCAAGGTCAAGCAGGCGCTGAACAAGGTCGGCAAGCTCGACACCCTGATGAACAGCGCGCCGACCAAGATGAACTCGGCGTTCGGCAACGACTCCCTGAGCGCCCTGACCGGTGGCAAGGCTGAAGTCATCGGCGCCGCGCCGGCGGCTGCGGCGGTCAACCCGTTTGCCAAGCCTGCCGTGGTGTCTGCTCCTGCTCCCGCTGCTGCCCCGTCCCGTGGTTTGCTCAACAGCCCGCCGGTGAAGGCACCGGCTCCTGCCGCCGCGGCGTCTGCCGGTGGTCGCGGCCAGGGTCAGTTGCGCCTGCCCAGCGGTACCCAGCAGTGCGTGATCAAGGCGCTGAGCATCAAGGAGGCGCTGCTGGTGGTGAAGCGTACCGATACGCTGCCGCAGGTGCTCGACAGCGCTGTGCTGGATCTGGAGCAGGGTGATAATGCCGAGGTGGCGCGTCTGAACGGCTATCTGCATGCGGTGGTGGCCTATGAGCCGAAGCCGGACAGCGAGTGGCTGCAGCTGACTTTCCGCTTCGTCGACCAGGATGCGCAGAAGCTCGATTACATCTCCCGCCTGATCGCCCGCGGCACGGCGCAGAAACACTTCGTCCCCGGCGCCTGAGCCCCTCTCAGCCCCATTCCTGAGCACTATTTCGCGGGCAACCACGCTTCTGTAGGAGCGAGGCTTGCCCGCGATGACGTCCGCTCTGACGCCCCATTTTCCGGGCCGCTGGCCCCGACCCTGTAGCCGCCGCAGGCTGCGATAAGGCCGAAGGCCTTCAGCTATCTCAAAACCTTGCGCCCCCTTCGTCGGAGTGCCGCGCGAAACCTGCTGCAAACACTTTCCTGTACCACGCTTCTGCACGCTGACGAAGGTGATCTGGGGCGTGTCACCCAGGCCTTGTATCTGCTGCTGGATGCTGGCTGTGATGTGTTGCAGGCCGCGCAGCACAAGGCGTTGGGGGAGGGGGCGGTGGTTTGATGCCGTGTGTCTGATTCTCGGTTTTTCAGGTTGATTTATATCTGTACTGATATAGTTTGTGGTCTGTGCTTTTGGCTTTTCTTGTGCCGGGCCACGCTTTGAAACAACCCGGCCGCGTGCTGTGGCGGTCGGGTTGTTTAACCTCTCTGGGGTCAGTAACGGGAGAGGTTCGATGCCTAGGCACAAGGATGTGGTGTTTGTCGGGAGCGCGCTCCGGGACCTCCGGGCTTTTCCACTGGATGCGCGAAGGGCCGCGGGTTTTCAGCTGGATCTGTTGCAGCAGGGCGAGCAACCCTATGACTGCCGGTCGATGAAAACCGTGGGGCCGGGGGTGTTCGAGATCAGGATCAGTGAGGACTCAGGGGCGTTTCGGGTGTTTTACGTGGCCAACCGGCCCGCGGCCATTTATGTGCTGCACGCCATGCGCAAGACCACCCGCAAGACCGAAGCGCGGGACATCGAGCTGGCTCGGGCCAGACTTCAGGAGATAAGTGCACGCCATGACCGATCACATGCATACCGAGCGTTTCGCCAGTGTCTGGGACGCGCTCGAAGGTTCGCCCCAGGAAGCCGCGAATATGCGCCTGCGCTCCAAGCTCATGCTGGAGCTGGGCAAGACCATCAAGGCCTGGGGTGTTTCGCAGAAGGAGGCCGCCAGGCGGCTCAATATCACCCAGCCGCGGCTCAACGACGTGCTCAGCGGCAAGATCAACAAGTTTTCCCTGGATGCGCTGGTCAACCTCTCCGACGCCGCGCAACTGGGCGTCGATATCAGCTTCAGTCCGTCGGCAATGGAACCTCTGGTGCAGGGTTGATTCATACAAAGTCCACGTCGGGCTGCTAGCCTGACTTCAGGCTTTCCTCAGAATCTTGCCCATGTTCATGCACCTGCTGGTTTCCTGTGGTCTGTTGCTGGCTGCTACCTCGGCCATGGCCATGACCATCTACAAGTCCACCGACGCCAATGGCGTGGTGTCCTACAGTGACCGTCCGTCGCCGGGCGCCCAGGTGTTCGTGTTTCGCGATCGCATGGTCGAGCACCTGGAGCGCCAGGTGCGTTTGGATGTCGAGAAGAGCTGGGGGGTGGACAGCGTCTTTGTGCGTAACGACCTGTATGCGCCGGTGGAGATCGAGCTGGGGTTTACCGGCTTGAAGAACATCCGCAGTGCACCCAGGCAGCCGATTCGCCGGGTACTGCCGGCCCGCAGCCGACAGCGCCTGGCGCAGCTCACGGCCGTGCAGGCGGGCAAGCCGCTGATCTATGTCCCGCAGTTCCGTTATTCCCTGGGCGACCCTGCAGGCGCCGCCCAGGCCTATCGTTACCCGCTGCCCTGGCGTGGCGGCCCCTTCCGCCTGACCCAGGGTGCCAACGGCCGGTACAGCCATTTCGGCCCCAAGAGCCGTTATGCCATGGACATCGCCATGCCCGAGGGCACGCCGATCATCGCGGCGCGTGGCGGGGTGGTGGTGAAGACCGAGAACCGCCAGAGCGGGCGCGGCACCGACCCTTCCGGCAATTTCGTGCGGGTGCTGCACAACGACGGCACCATGGGGGTGTACCTGCACCTCAAGCGCGGCTCGGTCAGGGTGCGTGAAGGCCAGCGGATCGTGGTGGGCAGCCCGCTGGCGCTGTCGGGCAACACCGGCAACAGCAGCGGCCCGCACCTGCACTTCGTGGTGCAGCGCAATACCGGCCTGGGGCTGGTGTCGATTCCCTATCAGTTCAACCAGCCCATCGGCAGCCTGCCGAATTTCGCATTGGGCAAGAAGTAGCCTGTAGCCGCTGCCGCAGGCTGCGATAAGGCCGAAGGCCTTCAGCGATCTCTAGATCCTGCGCCCGCGTCGTCGGAGTGCCGCCCAAGTCGATCGCAGCCTGCGGCAGCGGCTACAGGGCGATCTGCGGGGCGGGTGTAATCAGGGGAGGGAATCGCGAGCAATCGAGCGTCGACCGGCTGCTCGCGATGAGGTGTCAGACTGTGCTCAATCGAGCATCAACACCTTGGCCAGGACGATTTTCGGACCTTTCATCTTCTTGATGATGATGCGCAGGCCTTCGACTTCCATGACCTCTTCTTCTTCCGGTACCCGTTTCAGGGTCTCGTAGACCAGGCCGGCAAGGGTTTCGGCCTCGATATGGTCCAGGTCGATGCCCAGCAGGCGTTCCACCTTGAACAACGGGGTATCGCCGCGCACCAGCAGTTTGCCGGGCTGGTAGGCGAGGATGCCGCGCTCGGCCTTGCGGTGTTCGTCCTGAATGTCGCCGACTAGCACTTCCAGCACGTCTTCCATGGTCAGGTAGCCGATGATCTTGCCGTCGGCTTCCTCCACCAGGGCGAAGTGCGAACCGCCTTTACGGAACTGTTCCAGCAGCTGCGACAGCGGCATGTGCCGAGAAACGCGCTCCAGCGGGCGGGTCAGCTCGGCCAGGTTGAACGACTCGGGGATGTGGTCCAGCGCCGCCAGTTCCAGCAGCAGGTCCTTGATGTGCAGCAGGCCGACGAACTCGTTGCGCTCGCTGTCGTAGACCGGGTAGCGGCTGAACTTGTGGCGGCGGAACAGGGCGAGGATTTGCTTCAGCGGCGCGTTGAATTCCACGCTGATCAGGTCTTCCCGGGAGTTGGCCCAGTCCACCACTTCCAGCTCGCCCATTTCCACGGCCGAGGCCAGTACGCGCATGCCCTGGTCGCTGGGGTCCTGGCCCCGGCTGGAGTGCAGGATCAGCTTCAGTTCTTCGCGGCTGTAGTGGTGCTCGTGATGCGGGCCGGGCTCGCCCTGGCCGGCGATGCGCAGGATGGTGTTGGCGCTGGCGTTGAGCAGGTAGATCGCCGGGTACATCAGCCAGTAGAACAGGTACAGCGGCACCGCCGTCCACAGCGACAGCAGCTCGGGCTTGCGGATGGCCCAGGACTTGGGCGCCAGCTCGCCGACCACGATGTGCAGGTAGGAAATGATGAAGAAGGCGGTAAAGAACGACACGCCCTTGATCACTTCCGGCGAGTCCACGCCCACGGCGCTGAGCAGCGGCGCCAGCAGGTGGGCGAAGGCGGGCTCACCGACCCAGCCCAGGCCAAGGGAGGCCAGGGTGATCCCCAGCTGGCATGCGGAAAGGTAGGCATCCAACTGGCTGTGTACGGTGCGCAGGATCTGCCCGCGCCAGCCGTTCTTGTGGGCGATGGCCTCGACCCGGGTCGAGCGCAGTTTGACCATGGCGAACTCGGCGGCTACGAAAAAGCCGTTGAGCAGAACCAGGAGCAGTGCAAAAAGAATCATGCCGAAGTCGGCGAAAAGAGACGCGAGGGTAAAACCAGGGGAAGGGTCCATGATGGAGTTTTGCGGGTTCCGTGTATTCGAAAAAGAGAGAAATGCGCGGCGCAATGGCAGGCGCAAGCCAGCCAATGTAGCGGCTGGCAGGGCGATTGCCTAGTGGCGCGTGGCTGTCACCGCTGGTCGGTCAGGGTGCCGGCACGGAATCTTTTCACCTGGGCCGGGGCGAAATGGCAGGTAAAAGTGCTGCCGTGGCCCGGTACGCTGCTGATCTCCAGGCGCGCCCGATGGCGCAGCAGCACATGCTTGACGATGGCCAGGCCCAGGCCGGTGCCGCCGGTGTTGGAGTTGCGGCTGGAGTCGACCCGGTAGAAGCGTTCGGTCAGGCGCGGCAAGTGCTTGTTGTCGATGCCGATCCCCGAATCCTGCACGCTCAGGTGTGCGCCTTGCTCGTCGCCCCACCAGCGAATGCGGATGTTGCCCTCGGCGGGGGTGTATTTCACGGCGTTGAACACCAGGTTGGAAAAGGCGCTGCGCAGTTCCGCCTCGCTGCCCTTGAGCTGGACCTGCGCGTCGGCTTCCAGGGTGATGCGCTGGTTGCGCTCCCCGGAAAGCGCCTGGGCATCGCTCTTGATTGATTGCAGGAGCACGTCGATCGGCACCGGCTGGTTGTCCGACGGATAGTCGGTGGCTTCCAGCTTGGCCAAAAGCAGAAGGTCGTTGAGCAGGGTCTGCATGCGCCCGCCTTGCTGCTGCATCTGCTGCAGGGCGCGGCTCCAGCGCGGGTTCACTTCCTCGACGTTGTCGAGCAGGGTTTCCAGGTAGCCGCAGATCACCGTCAGCGGCGTGCGCAGTTCGTGGGAGACGTTGGCGATGAAGTCTTTGCGCATCTGTTCCAGCTGGTGGATGCGGGTCACGTCGCGCACCAGCATCAGGTGTTCGTTGTTGCCGTAGCGGGTGATGTACAGCTGGATGCGTATCCGGTCGTTGGTCGGCGAGGGGATTTCCAGCGGCTCGTTGTAATTGTCCTGCTCGAAATATTCCTTGAAGCGCGGATGGCGCACCAGGTTGGTCACCGGCTGGCCGCTGTCCTGTGGGGTTTTCAGGCCCAGCAGGGTTTCCGCGGCGCGGTTCCACCATTCCAGGTTGCCGTCGCTGTCGAGCATGATCACCGCGTCTTTCAGCGCCGCAGTGGACTCCTGGACCCGGTCGATCACCGCTTGCAGGCGCCCGCGCACCCGTTGGTCGCGGCGTTGCAGGTGATAGATGCTGTCGAACACCTCGCCCCACAGGCCGTAGCCATCGGGCGGTGCTTCATCGGGTTGGTGCAGGCGCAGCCATTCGTGCAGGCGCAGCAGTTGCTTGAGGGTCCAGGCCAGATAGATCCCCAGGCCGATGGCCAGGCTCCAGCCGTAGTAACCGCTGATCAGGCCCACCAGCAGGCAGCCAGTGACCAACAGCAACATGTGGCGAATCAGGGTGCCATGCCAGTTTTGGTTCACTTAACACGCGTCCTTGTAAGCGTCTGGCGAATAAGGGGCCGGCTTCAGGCCTTGGTGGAAAAACGGTAGCCGGTGCCGCGCACGGTTTGTACCAGATTCTCGTAGGCATCGCCCAAGGCTTTGCGCAGGCGGCGGATATGCACGTCGACGGTACGCTCTTCGACATAGACGTTGCCGCCCCAGACCTGATCCAGCAACTGGCCGCGGGTGTAGGCGCGTTCCTGGTGGGTCATGAAGAATTGCAGCAGGCGGTATTCGGTCGGGCCCATCTCGGCCGGTTTGCCGTCGATGGTCACGCGGTGGCTGATCGGGTCCAGCAGCAGGCCGCCGACTTCGATCGGCGCCTCGCCGTCGGTCGGGCCGGCGCGGCGCAGCACGGCCTTGAGGCGCGCTACCAGCTCGCGAGGGGAGAACGGCTTGGTGATGTAGTCGTCGGCGCCGACTTCCAGGCCCTGGATCTTGTTGTCCTCTTCGCCCTTGGCGGTGAGCATGATGATCGGGATGTCACCGGTCAGCTCATCGCGTTTCAGACGCCGGGCCAGTTCGATGCCGGAGGTGCCGGGCAGCATCCAGTCGAGCAGGATCAGGTCGGGCTTGCGGTCGACGATGATGGCATGGGCCTGCTGGGAGTTTTCCGCCTCCAGGCAGTCGTAGCCGGCCATTTCCAACGCAACGGCGATCATTTCGCGAATGGGCGCTTCGTCGTCAACGATCAGAATGCTCCTGCCAACCATGCTTAATCCTCTTGTCATTTAACTGTCTTGCGCCGCATTAGATAACGGAATTATTGCAGTCGTGTGACAGTATTTTAGGTGCTGGGGCGAGGGCTGCATTCATGGACTAAGCTTTGGGTCCGAATCCTGACAACCACCAAAGAAGGTTTCCATGACTCAACTCACGAAATCCTGCAAAGCCCTGTTGCTGAGCGCTGCGCTGGCCTTGCCCGGGCTGGCGTTCGCCGCGGAACCGGCGATGGTCAAAGATGGTATGTACGTCGACCACAAGGGCATGACCCTGTACACCTTTGCCAAGGATGCCGACGGCAAGTCCATGTGCAACGACAAGTGCGCCGCCAACTGGCCGCCGCTGATGGCCGCCAGCGGCGACAAGGCCATGGGCGAGTGGACCGTCATCAAGCGTGACGATGGCTCCATGCAGTGGGCCTACGACGGCAAGCCGCTGTACACCTTCGTGATGGACAAGAAAGCCGGTGACATGACCGGTGACGGCAAGATGGATGGCGCCTGGAAAGTGGCCAAGCCTGATTGACCGCAGTGTTTCATCGCGGGCAAGCCTCGCTCCTGTGCAGGAGCGAGGCTTGCCCGCGATAACGATTTTCAGCGAACCGCGTAGTCCATGACTATCCCCAGGAAAATCGCCAACCCTGCCCAGTGGTTATGCAGGAAGGCCTTGAAGCACTTCATCCGGTCGCGATCGCGGGTGTCCCAGAACTCCCAGGCAAAACAGCCGGCCGCGGCCAGCAAGCCGAGATGGAACCAGCCCCCCAGTTCGAAGCGCGCGCCTGCCAGCAGCAGGCAGCCCAGCGCCAGGCCCTGCAGGGTCAGAATGATTACCCGGTCGGCTTCGCCGAACAGGATCGCGGTGGATTTCACCCCGATCTTCAGGTCGTCGTCGCGGTCGGTCATCGCGTAATAGGTGTCATAACCCACGGTCCACAGCAGGTTGGCGATGTACAACAGCCAGGCGGTGGCCGGCAGCTCGCCGGTTTCGGCGGTGAAGGCCATCGGGATGCCCCAGGAGAACGCTGCGCCCAGCACCACTTGCGGGTAATAGGTGTAGCGCTTCATGAAGGGGTAGCTGGCCGCCAGGGCCAGGCCGCCCAGCGACAGCCAGATGGTTGCCGCGTTGGTGCACAGCACCAGCAGGAAGCTGATGAACATCAGCACGGCGAAGAACACCAGGGCTTCCTTGGAACTGATCTTGCCGCTGACCAGCGGACGCTGTTCGGTGCGCTTCACGTGGCCGTCGACCTTGCGGTCGGCCCAGTCGTTGATCACGCAGCCGCCAGCCCGGGTGAGGGTCACGCCGAGGACGAAAATCACGATATTGGCCAGCGATGGCGAGCCTTCGCCGGCAATCCACAGGGCCCAGAGGGTCGGCCAGAGCAGCAGGTAGATGCCGATCGGCTTGTCCATGCGGGTCAGCTGGATGAAGTCCCAGGCACGCGGGTTCAGGCGGTTGAGGGATTTGAGCAGGCTCTGATACATCAGCGGTTCTCCGGCTGGGCGCCGACGGCGCTCCACAGGGACGGCAGGAAGATTTCGGCGACCAGCACACTCAGGGTTGCGCGATCGAAGCGCGAACGGCGAGCCCAGAGGTCATCGGCTTGCACCTCGTCGGGCAGCCATGGGCGTGGGTAATGGCAGACCTCGATGGGGCGGCGCGCAAAGGCCTGGTCGCAGAACAGCAGTTCGCCCAGGGAGCGGCTGCCCAGTTCGTCCATGTTCAGCCCGCCATCCTGCAGGGCACTGCGGGCCGCCACGCTGCGGGCGAATACCCAGGCCTGGCCGTGACCGCGCAGATACACCTCGCGTACCCAGCCCTGGCTGTCCGGCGGCAGGTCCAGCGCGGCGCATTCGTCGGCGCGCAGGGTTTGCCAGCCCTCGACCAGCGGCGTCACGCTGAAACCGTCATTGGAGAGACGGGTCAGGCGCCGGGTCAGCGAACCTTCATCGAACAGCCAGTCGAGGGTTTGTGTGTCGGGGAGGGGCGTCAGCCGGCTTTGCGAGAGCCAGTCCGGGGTGGAAAATGAAGAGATTGAGTGCGGCACAGTGGGTCATTATTGGCAGCAAATGAGGCCGCGAGCTTAGCATGGCGACGAGTGATTTTGCCGCAATGGAGCGGCCGCCCGCAGCGAACGTGCTTGCATCCGTCGGTGCTCATCAGTACAAAACGCGCTGGGCCGGACACGCCCCCTGGCGTCATCCAGAGTCGATTCATCGACCATCCCGCCGGCAACAGCCTGAGAACCTGAGGAAATGCGTAAATGAAAAAGTGGCAATGTGTGGTCTGCGGCCTGATCTACAACGAAGCCGACGGCTGGCCGGACGACGGAATCTTGCCCGGTACCCGCTGGGAAGACGTGCCTGAAGACTGGCTCTGCCCGGATTGCGGAGTCGGCAAAATGGATTTCGAAATGATCGAAATCGGCTGATCACAACCTGTGATCCCCTGAACCTGAAGGAGTAAGGAATGAACGCACCTGTCGTCATCGTGGGCACTGGGCTGGCCGGCTACAACCTGGCCCGAGAGTTTCGCAAGCTCGATAGCGAAACGCCGCTGCTGCTGATTACCGCAGATGACGGACGTTCCTATTCCAAGCCGATGCTGTCCACCGGCTTTGGCAAGAACAAGGAAGCCGACGGCCTGAGCATGGCCGAACCCGGCGCCATGGCCGAGCAACTGAAGGCCGAGGTGCGCACCCATACCCGCATCAGCGGCATCGACCCTGGCCACAAGCGCCTGTGGATAGGTGAAGAAGCGGTGAGCTACCGCGACCTGATCCTCGCTTGGGGTGCGGAAACCGTGCGGGTACCGGTGGAGGGCGATGCCGGTGATCTGATCTTCCCGATCAACGACCTGGAAGACTACGCGCGCTTTCGCGCGGCTGCGGCCGGCAAGCGCCGGGTGCTGCTGCTGGGCGCCGGCCTGATCGGCTGCGAGTTCGCCAACGACCTGATCCTCGGCGGTTACGAGGTGGACCTGGTGGCACCTTGCGAGCAGGTCATGCCGACGCTGCTGCACCCTGCGGCGGCTGCCGCGGTACAGGCCGGGCTGGAAAGCCTGGGCGCGCGCTTCCACCTGGGGCCGGTGCTCAATCGCCTGCAGCGCACGGCGGATGGCCTTGAAGCGCATCTGTCCGATGGAGAGGTGATTGCCTGCGATCTGGTGGTGTCGGCAATCGGCCTGCGGCCGCGCATCGACCTGGCCGCCGCCGCAGGGGTGATGGTCAATCGTGGGGTGGTGGTGGACCGGCATCTCAAGACTTCCCACGCCAATATCTATGCCTTGGGTGACTGCGCCGAGGTCGATGGGCTGAATTTGCTGTACGTCATGCCCCTCATGGGTTGTGCGCGAGCGCTGGCACAAACCCTGGCTGGCAACCCGACGGCAGTCAGCTACGGCCCGATGCCGATCACCGTGAAAACCCCGGTCTGCCCGTTGGTGGTTTCGCCACCGCCACGCGGCCTGGAAGGCGTGTGGACGGTCGAAGGGCAGGGCGCCGACATCAAGGCGCTGTGCCGCGATGCCGGCGGCAAACTGCTGGGTTATGCGCTGACCGGGGCCGCGGTCATGGACAAACTGGCCCTGAACAAGGAGCTTCCCGGCTTGTTGGCCTAAATACTGGTCGTTCTGTCGGAATAATCATGTGTTTGCCACTACAAAGGTCGCGCAGAGACTGGCGCCACTCCTAACCGCGTGCCATCCTCACACCCGTCTGCCGCAGAGTAGAGCCTGCGGCGCCTTGGGCGCTGTTCCGGAAGAACAGCACGGACATAACAACAAAAAACCGTCAAAGAGGCTTCACTATGCGTAAACCAGAACTCGCCGCTGCAATTGCTGAAAAAGCGGATCTGACCAAAGAACAGGCCAACCGCGTTCTCAACGCCGTTCTCGAAGAAATCACCGGCGCCCTGCATCGTAAGGACAGTGTCACCCTGGTAGGTTTCGGAACCTTCCTGCAGCGTCACCGTGGCGCCCGTACCGGCAAGAACCCGCAAACCGGTGAGCCGGTGAAGATCAAGGCCAGCAACACCGTGGCCTTCAAGCCAGGCAAATCGCTGAAAGACAGCGTCAATCCATAACTGTTGCGAACTCCCTCGATAGCGGGGAGAACCGTATTGAAAAATGGGCAAGCCGATAACTCGGATGCCCATTTTTTATGGGTGGCTGTTCGCATATAAAGAACAGGAATGCCTAACGCAAGTTTCGTCAGAACTACATCTGTATTGTTCAAAAATCATACAGAGTGTTTGATAGCAAACTACCGTCTCAAGTGCCATCATATTGGTGGCACTTTCCGAAGTTGGGTGTTGTACGCGGACTGCACTATTTCATAAAAGTTCAGAATTAAGACTATTCCCATATCCGGCACTTTTCGACTCGGCATAGCATTGTCCCTTAATCATTGAATCGTGCTCTGGTTCATATCGTGCAAGGCTCTGGCTCGCGGCTCCTGGCGTTTCTGGTTGAAATAGGGATTCAACTGACGGTCTAGGGGGAACCCCTGTCATATATAAGGCAATCTCTTACGAGAAGCCGATGACAGTTCGTCTTGTTGTTTGAGGGGATGCTTGCTAGTGGCCATCATACTGATTACGATGCGCGCTCTTGAAAGAGCAGCGCTCAATTGGATGAGTACGCTCTTTGATACTGTCAAGCACGCGAAAAATGTCTCGCGGGCGTATAGACCGTAATCTCGAAAAAGGCCATGGATGTCCTACTCAAGCAAACTTTCTGCCCATTACCTCGAACTCGCCAAGGCCTCTATTTCCAAAGAGAGTTTTGCGGGCGAGGACGTTCGCTTCTCCAGCGAATACGAGGCGTTGGAAAGTGAGCTGGGCAAAGCCCAATCCATGCACGAAAGCGGTCAGATCGACTGGCTGAAAATCCTCGAAAACAGTGAAGCGCTGCTGCGTACCCAGTCCAAGGATCTGCGGGTGGCCGCCTGGCTTACCTGGGCCTTGTATCAGCGTGAATCCTTCCCCGGCCTGCTGGCCGGCTTTGGCCTTCTGCAGCACCTGTGCGAACAGCATTGGGCGCAGATCCACCCCGCCAAACTGCGTACCCGGTCTGCCGCCATCGGCTGGCTGGTGCCGCGTCTCGAGCAGGTGCTGGGCGAAAACGTCGCGATCAAGGAGCAGCTGCCGCTGTTCCGCCGTCTGGTGGAACATCTGGAAGGGCTCGACGCCGCGCTCACCGAGCATCTGGGCGACGATGCGCCCTTGCTGCTGCCGATCTGCCGGCGGCTGTCGACCATGGTCCAGCGCGCCGCCGACAACCAGCCGGAACCCGGCGCCGTAGGCACGGTGGTGGCGCAGGTCAAGCAGGCCGCGACCCAGCTGTTCACGCCCGGCGCGCCTATCGACAACGAAAAGGAAGCGCAGAAGGCCCTGCGGGCGTTGCAGGAAAACGCCCGCCCCTTGAGCGCCTGGTGGCTCAAGCAAAAGGCCACGGATGTGCGCGCCCTGCGCTTGAACCGCACCATGCTGTGGTTGCCCATCGATGCCGTCCCGGAGCGCAATGCCGAGCAGATCACCGCGTTGCGCGGGCTGCCGGCCGACAAGCTCAAGACCTATCAGGAGCGTTTTGCCAATGGGCAGTACGCCGACCTGCTGGTGGAGCTCGAAGCCAGCCTGGCCAGGGCGCCGTTCTGGTTCGACGGCCAGCGCATGGTCTGGGAATGTCTGCAAGGGCTGAACGCGGACCAGGCGATGCGCGAGGTGGAGTTTCACTTCGCACTCCTGTTGCAGCGCCTGCCGGGCGTGGTCGAGCTGCGTTTCCACGACGGCGCGCCTTTCGCCGATCCGGCCACCCGCAGTTGGATCAGCGCCCACGTCATGCCCCATCTGCAAAGCGCCAGCGCGCCGCGCAAGGTCGAAGCGACCGCCAGCCAGCCCGCCTGGGAAGAAGCCCTCGAAGAGGTATTGCCGATCCTGCGCAAGGACGGCCTCAAGGCCGCCGTGCAGATCCTCAAGCAAGGCCTGCAGAACGCCCATGGCGGGCGGGTGCGGTTTTTCTGGCAGTTCAGCCTGGCGCGGCTGTGCTTCATGGCCAAGAAATACGAGCTGGCCAAGACCCAGCTCGAAACCCTCGATCAAGAATTACTGAGCTCGGGCCTGCATGCCTGGGAGCCGGATCTTGCGTTGGAAGTGCTGCACCTCCTGCATAGCTGCTGTGAGTTGTTGCCGCAGAACCACGCAGTGCGAGAACGCAAGGAAGAGATTTATCGCAGGCTGTGCCACCTCGACCTCGAAGTGGTACTCGAATAGGCCCCAGGGCCAACAACCGCAAGGAGAAAAGCCATGGCCAAAGAAGGCTCGGTAGCCCCCAAGGAACGCATCAACGTCACCTTCAAACCCGCCACCGGCGGTGCTCAGGAAGAGATTGAACTGCCGTTGAAGCTACTGGCAATCGGTGATTACACCCAGCGCGTGGACGAGCGCAAAGTGGAAGACCGCAAGCCGATCAGCATCGACAAAATGACGTTCGACGAAGTGCTGGCCAAGCAGGAGCTGAGCCTGACGCTGAGCGTGCCTAACCGTCTTCAGGAAGAGGGCGACACCGAAGAGCTGGCGGTCAAGCTGCGCGTCAACTCGATGAAGGACTTCAACCCGGCCAGCCTGGTCGAGCAAGTGCCTGAGCTGAAAAAACTGATGGAACTGCGCGACGCGCTGGTGGCCCTCAAGGGTCCGCTGGGTAACGCCCCTGCATTCCGTAAAGCCATCGAAGGCGTACTCGCCGACGACGAATCGCGCGGTCGTGTACTCGGTGAGCTGGGCTTGAACGCCGCAGCCACCGAAGCCTGAGTCTCCATCAGTCAAGGAAGCCAAACACTATGAGCACTAGTGCAGCACAACAGAAAAGCAACGAGAACGGCGAGTACAGCATTCTCGACAGCATCATCGCCGAAACCCGCCTGACTCCGGACGACGAAGCCTACGACATCGCCAAGCGCGGCGTGTCGGCCTTCATCGAAGAGCTGCTCAAGCCTCAGAACGACGGCGAGCCGGTCAAGAAGGCCATGGTTGACCGCATGATCGCTGAGATCGATGCCAAGCTCAGCCGCCAGATGGACGAAATCCTTCACCACGAAGACTTCCAGTCCCTGGAGTCGGCCTGGCGTGGCCTGCAGTTGCTGGTCGACCGCACCAACTTCCGCGAAAACATCAAGATCGAAATCCTCAACGTTTCCAAGCAGGACCTGCTGGACGACTTCGAAGATTCGCCGGAAGTGATGCAGGCTGGCCTGTACAAGCACATCTACACCGCTGAATACGGCCAGTTCGGTGGCCAGCCGGTGGGCGCGATCATCGCCAACTACTTCATGTCGCCAAGCTCGCCAGACGTGAAGCTGATGCAGTACGTGTCCAGCGTTGCCTGCATGTCCCACGCGCCATTCATCGCCGCGGCCGGTCCGAAGTTCTTCGGCCTGGAAAGCTTCACCGGCCTGCCGGACCTGAAGGATCTGAAAGACCACTTCGAAGGCCCGCAATTCGCCAAATGGCAGAGCTTCCGCCAGTCGGAAGACTCGCGCTACATCGGCCTGACCGTACCGCGCTTCCTGCTGCGCAACCCGTACGATCCGGAAGAGAACCCGGTCAAATCCTTCGTCTACAAGGAAACCGTTGCCAACAGCCACGAACACTACCTGTGGGGCAACACCGCGTACGCGTTCGGTACCAAACTGACCGACAGCTTCGCCAAGTTCCGCTGGTGCCCGAACATCATCGGCCCGCAGAGCGGTGGCGCGGTAGAAGACCTGCCGTTGCACCACTTCGAAAGCATGGGCGAAATCGAAACCAAGATCCCGACTGAGGTTCTGGTTTCCGACCGTCGTGAATACGAACTGGCCGAGGAAGGCTTCATCTCCCTGACCATGCGCAAAGGCAGCGACAACGCGGCGTTCTTCTCCGCCAGCTCGGTACAGAAGCCGAAGTTCTTCGGCATCAGCGCGGAAGGCAAGGCTGCGGAGCTGAACTACAAGCTCGGTACCCAGCTGCCGTACATGATGATCGTCAACCGCCTGGCTCACTACCTGAAAGTGCTGCAGCGCGAGCAACTCGGTTCGTGGAAAGAACGTACCGACCTCGAGCTGGAACTCAACAAGTGGATCCGCCAGTACGTCGCCGACCAGGAAAACCCGAGCGCCGAAGTTCGTGGCCGCCGTCCGCTGCGCGCCGCGCAGATCATCGTCAGCGATGTGGAAGGTGAGCCGGGCTGGTACCGCGTCAGCCTGAACGTGCGTCCGCACTTCAAGTACATGGGTGCCGATTTCACCCTGTCGCTGGTTGGCAAGCTGGACAAAGAGTAACCAGGAGCTAGGTCATGACCGGATACGGCAGCCTTTTCGAACGCCTGAGTGGCGAGGCCGACAAACGTGTCGGCTGGAGCCGCGAGGTTTCCGCCATGGCGTCGGTGGCTGCCCATCTGGGCAAGATGCTCAGCACCCGTGCGGGCAGCGTGCAGACGCTGTCCGATTACGGGTTGCCCGATCTCAACGACATGCGCCTGAGTTTGCACGACGCCCTGAGCCAGGCTCGCCTGGCCATCGAAAGCTTCATCGAAGCCTACGAGCCGCGTCTGAGCAATGTGCGTGTCGTTTCCCTGCCGCGTGATCACGACCAGCTCAAGCTGGCTTTCAATATCGAAGGCCTGCTTGAGGTGGACGGGTTCAAGCGCCAGGTCAGTTTTTCCGCGCGCCTGGATGGCAGCGGACAGGTCAAGGTCAGTTAAGCAAGGAGAGGACGATGTCAGGTAAACCCGCAGCACGCGTCAGCGACCCCACCGCCTGCCCGCTCCCCGGCCACGCAACCAATCCGATCGCCGCCGGTTCCGGCGATGTGTTCTTCGACGGACTTCCGGCTGCCCGCCAAGGTGATGCCTCGGCCTGTGGCGGCGCGATGGCCAGCGCCTTGGCGACCACGGTGCTGATCAATGGCAAAGCCGCGGCTACCGTCGGTTCGGTGGGCACTCACGGCAATACAGTCACGGCTGGATCGGGGACGGTGATTATCGGTGACTCCCACTCGGCGGCGCCGTTTGTTCCTCCATCACCGCTGATTATTCCTGGATTTGATGAGCAGTTTGCGCTGACAGATGAGGCGGGAGCTCCGATTGCCAATCGCCGATATCTGCTTGTTCGCGAAGATGGCACGCAGGAAGAAGGGATTACCAATGATGCAGGGCTTACTCATCGGCTTGCTCGACATGAGCGAGCAGAGAAAGTCGAAGTCTACGTAGCAGCGGGAAGTTGATGAATGGCCACTGATACCATCAGCACTTCAAGTGGCACTTTCAAAAAAGTCACTACGGTGCAAAGTTCCCCTACCAAAGAGCTTGTCCCTAAGCCGGTTGTAGTTGAGCAAGGGCTGACCGTATTTTTGGGTGGCGCTGGGATGATTGGTGGTTATAACGCCGACATGATCAACGCATTTACCGAGATAGGCATCGCTAATTCTGTCTACGGAAACTATTCATCCTTGATCACTGGGGCGGATGAGTATGTCCATCCAATGGTTGATATGCTCGCCGACGCATCGGCGGTTATTTTTTACAATCAGGATAGTAGTAGGCCGGCAGAGTTTGAATATGACCAGTTGGGAGTTGTAAAAGAAAGAACCGATTTGTATGGTTTGGTCGCTGTTAAAAGCACTATGCCTGTTATAGAAAGCCAACCTGCGGATTTCTCCCTTGCTGCCATTGGCATATCAAAAAAGATTCCGACTTCTGGGCAGTTCAATATTGTCGGGTACTCATGGGGGGCGGTAATTGCAGCGCGTAGCGCTATGTATCATGCGCGCAAGGATATTACCGTCGATCACTTGGTTCTCATCGGTGCGCCGATCAATCAGGACTTGAAGGATGCGGTAACCGGGCATCCGAAAATAATCAAAACAATAATTATTGACCTGACGGATAAGGGCGATCCGATTTATGCCGGGATGACGGATGCCGAATTGGTTGGCGTTGCACCTGAGCTTGCGGGGCAGATGTCAGGCACTAACCAAGGGCACTTTTACTATTCAGGGGATGATGCAGACGGTCAATTAAGGCATCGGGAACTTGCAAAGCGGCTTTATGACGAAGGGCTTCGATAAAGTGATGCGATATTTCGTTATCTTCATTTCTCTTGTCATGCTGTCTTTGAGCTTTATCGATCCCAAAGCCCCGTGGGGGGTTAGTATCGATTTTATGGGCTTATTGCTCCCTCAGGCGGTGTATACATTTTTTTTCGTGGTTTGTATTTTTCTTTATCTTCCGATGATAGTTGTCGGTTTTTATTATTTTGTAAAAAGTGCAGTTCGTTTGGTCAAGTTTCGAGATCTCAGGGGTGGGTTCGAGCCGTTTATTTTGTTTGCGCTTATCGTGGTGAGTTTGAGCCGGTTCGGCGATTGGGTTGTTTATGAGATTTTCTAAATTCCAACCTTGTCGCTGCAATCAATGGGTGTCCCGTGAATTGTTCTAACGGGCCGATGCCAGCTATCGCTGCACCCTCGACGGGGGGCAAGGTGTTGCGACTCCTCAACGCATTCCTTTGTTCAGTCGGAGTGCTGACGATTCTGGTGCTGTCTGCGCTGCTGTTTACCTGGCAGCGGGATACCCCGCCAAAACTGTTCGCTCATCCCAATGCACTGTGGGTTGGCGCTGAGGATGGCGGTGTGTTCGTCGAAATCGCCAAGGCCGAGGCGCCGGATTATTACGTCGAGATTCGACACGAGAATGGGGACATCTGGGCTGAAGGCTGGATCCGCTACGACAGTAAAGATGGCTTCCCGCTGAGTGCCGCCGCCATCACCGGATTTGGTGGCGAGGCGCTTTATCTACAGACCAGCGTTGCGATGACGCCTGAAAAAGCGGAGGGCCGGTAATCATGAGAGAGGAGGTTCGCATGCTCAGCGCAGGCCGCCGTCGACTGCTTATTACAGCCCTGTGGATTCCGCTGGCCGTTCTCCTGCTGATGCTGCTGGACGAGTGCCTGAGGGGCACCCCCTTGACCCTCGAGTTGTTCGAAACCTACGCGTTGAGCATGGGCATTGCGGCGTACATCGCCTTTGCCCTTCTGGAGATGCGCCTGCTGCGTGGCAAGAGCGAGCAACAAGTACTCGCGCGGGTCTGGCTCGGGCCGTTGTTGTTCATCCCGTTTTACGCCACTTCGTGGATGCTTTTCCGGTTGGCAAAAATGCTTGGCGGTGTTGCCAGTGACGTTGCACCGATGTTTGGTTGGCTGGTTTTCATTCCGTGTGTGCTCATCGCGGGCTACGTGGTTTCCGGGCTGACGGTTGCGCTCTACAGGACGGTTTATTCATGAGATTCAATACCAGGCAGGTAACCCGTGTCCTTTAACCACTACTACCAAAGCGAACTCACCGCGCTGCGTCAGCTGGGTCGCCGTTTCGCCGAGCGTAGTCCGGCCCTGGCGCCGTTTCTCGGCCAGGCCGGGCGGGACCCGGATGTGGAGCGCCTGCTCGAAGGTTTCGCTTTCCTCACCGGTCGCCTGCGGCAGAAGCTCGATGACGAGCTGCCGGAGCTGAGCCACTCGCTGATGCACCTGCTGTGGCCGAACTACATGCGGCCGTTGCCGGCGTTCAGCATTTTGCAGTTCGACCCGCTGAAGCAGTCCGGGCCGGCCCTGCGTGTGGAGCGTGATACGCCGGTGGAGAGCAAGCCCATCGATGACGTGCGCTGCCGCTTCCGTACCTGCTACCCGACCGAAGTCCTGCCGCTGGACCTGACCGCGCTGAACTACTCGGTGAAAGGCGACGGCGCGCTGCTCAGCCTGCGCCTGGAGATGAGCTGCGACGGCCATCTCGGAGAGCTGAACCTGAGCCGCCTGCGCCTGCACCTGGCGGGCGAGCGCTATATCAGTCAGATGCTCTACCTGAGCCTGCTGCGCAACCTCGAAGGCATCGAGCTGGTGCCGCTGGGCATGGACGGCAAGCCGTTCCCCGGCGTCAGCGGCGACGCCATGTTGTTCAAGATGCCGGGCAACCGCGTGCAGCCGGTGGGCTTTGCCGAAGAAGAGGCGTTGATCCCGTATCCGCTGAACACCTTCCGCGGCTATCGCTACCTGCAGGAATATTTCGCCTTCCAGGACAAGTTCCTGTTCGTCGACCTGAACGGCCTGGACCTGCTCAAGTCGCTGCCGGAGGACACCCTCAAGCAGATGCACGGCCTGGAAGTGCGCTTCGACATTCGCAAGAGCGGCATCCAGCGCCTGCGGCCGACCCTGGACAACGTGAAGCTGTACTGCACGCCGATCGCCAACCTGTTCAAGCACGATGCGCTGCCGATCCGTCTCGATGGCAAGCAGGACGAGTACCTGCTGCTGCCGGCCGAGTACGACCTGGAAAACTGCGGTGTGTTCTCGGTGGAAACCGTCACCGGCTGGAAGCCCGGAGGCCTGGGTTACCAGGAATACGTGCCGTTCGAATCCTTCGAGCACGACCCGAGTTTCGACGTCCCGCAAAGCCGTCCGCACTACAGCATCCGCCAGCGTTCCTCGCTGCTGCACGATGGCCTGGACACCTACCTGAGCTTCGGCATCCGCCACACCGAGGCCCACGAGACCCTGTCCATCGAGCTGACCTGCACCAACCAGAACCTGCCGCGCCGGCTCAAGCTCGGCGAGATCAACCAGGCGTGCGAGGAAACCCCGGAATTCCTCAGTTTCCGCAATATCACCCCGGCCACCTCGAGCTACGCGCCACCGCTGAATCGCGACTTCCTGTGGAAGCTGATCAGCAACATGTCGCTCAACTATCTGTCGCTGGCCAACGTCGATGCGCTCAAGGTGATCCTGGAAACCTACGACTTGCCGCGCTACTACGACCAGCACCTGGAAAAGGTCAGCAAGCGCCTGCTGGGCGGGCTCAAGTCGATCCGCCACGAGCATGTCGACCGGCTGCATCGGGGCCTGCCGCTGCGCGGTCTGCGCACCGAGCTGACCATCGATCCGGAAGGTTATATCGGTGAAGGCGACATGTTCGTCTTCGCCTCGGTTCTCAACGAGTTTTTCGCTCTTTACGCCAGTCTCAACTCGTACCACGAGCTGCGGGTAAAAAGTACACAGGGAGAGGTGTACCAATGGACACCACGTATGGGTCTACAGCCCCTGCTTTAAGCGGGCTGACCCGGGTCATCCGCGAGTACTCGCTGTTCCAGGCCGTGCTGCTGGTGGTGGACCGGCTGCGCGACTCCCATCCGGGCCTGAGCGAAGAGGATCTCTACGACCAGCTGGAATTCCAGGCCAATCCGAGCCTGGGTTTCCCTGGCAGCGACGTCGATCGCGTGGAGTTTTTCGAAGAGCACGGGCAGATGCGCGCGCGCCTGCGGTTCAACCTGATCGGGCTGTTCGGCTCCGGCTCGCCGCTGCCGGCGTTTTACGGTGAGCAGGCCCTGGGTGACAGCGAGGACGGTAACCCGACCCGCAACTTCCTCGACCTGTTCCACCATCGCCTGCAGCGGCTGATGCTGCCGATCTGGCGCAAGTACCGCTACCGCGCCAGCTTCAAGAGCGGCGCGCTCGACCCGTTTTCCGCCCAGCTGTTCGCCCTGATCGGCCTCGGCGGCGAAGACATCCGCAAGGCCAAGGAGCTGAACTGGAAGCGCCTGCTGCCTTACCTCGGCCTGCTCAGCCTGCGGGCTCACTCGGCGGCGCTGATCGAGGCCGTGCTGCGTTACTACTTCAAGCACGCGGATCTGGTGATCGAGCAGTGCATCGAGCGCCGGGTGGAGATTCTCGAGGAGCAACGCAACCGCCTGGGCCGCGCCAACAGCCAGCTCGGCGAAGACCTGGTGCTGGGCGAAAGGGTGCGCGACCGCAGCGGCAAGTTCCGCATCCATATCCGCCAGCTCGACTGGCAGCGCTTCCACGAATTCCTGCCGATCGGTTTCGGCTACCAGCCGCTGTGCGCGCTGGTGCGGTTCACCCTGCGTGACCCGCTGGACTACGACATTCGCCTGGTCCTGCGCCAGGAAGAAATCCGCGAACTGCGCATCGGTGAGCAGAACGCCTGTCGCCTCGGGTGGACCAGTTGGCTCGGCCGCGAGCGCGCGGACGGCGTGGTGACCCTGGGCAGCAAAATTCATTAAGGACAGATGACATGATCAACGTAGACCTGCAGCAACTGATCCAGGCGCTGGACGCCGAAACCCGCCGTGACCTGGAAAGCTCCGCCGAACGCTGCGTCGCCCGTGGCGGCAGCAAGATCCTGGTCGAAGACCTGCTGCTGGGCCTGCTGGAGCGTCCGCAAGGCCTGCTCGCCCGCGCGTTGCAGGACGCCGAAGTGGATGCCGGTGAGCTGAGCGCGGCACTGCAATCGCGGGTCGAGCACAGCGCCTCGCGCAACCCGGTGTTCGCCCCGGAGCTGGTGCAGTGGCTGCAGGACGCCTTGCTGGTGGCCAACCTCGAACTGGGCCAGAGCCAGGTCGAGCAGGCGGCGCTGATCCTCGCGCTCCTGCGCAACCCGATGCGTTATGCCGGTAGCCGTTACCAGCCGCTGCTGGCCAAGCTGAACATCGAGCGCCTGAAGGATTTCGCCCTGTCGCAGAAGGAAGAGCCGGCCAGCGGCAAGCCGGCGGCGCCGGGCGAATCGCTGTTGCAGCGCTTCACCCACAACCTGACCCAGCAGGCGCGCGAGGGCAAGCTCGACCCGGTGCTGTGCCGCGATGGCGCGATCCGCCAGATGGTCGACATCCTCGCCCGGCGCCGCAAGAACAACCCGATCGTGGTCGGCGAAGCCGGCGTCGGTAAAACCGCGGTGGTCGAAGGCCTGGCCTCGCGCATCGCCGCCGGTGAAGTGCCGCAGGTGCTCAAGGGCGTCGAGCTGCTGTCGCTGGATATGGGACTGCTGCAGGCAGGCGCCAGTGTGAAGGGCGAGTTCGAGCGCCGCCTCAAGGGCGTGATCGACGAGGTCAAGGCTTCGCCGAAGCCGATCATTCTGTTTATCGATGAAGCCCACACCCTGATCGGCGCCGGCGGTAACGCGGGCGGTTCCGACGCGGCCAACCTGCTCAAGCCAGCCCTGGCCCGCGGCGAGCTGCGCACCATCGCCGCCACCACCTGGGCCGAGTACAAGAAGTACTTCGAGAAAGACCCGGCCCTGGCCCGGCGCTTCCAGCCGGTGCAGTTGCACGAGCCGACCGTCAGCGAGGCGGTGACCATCCTGCGTGGCCTGGCCCAGGTCTACGAGAAGAGCCACGGCATCTACCTGCGCGACGACGCGGTGGTGGCCGCGGCCGAACTGTCGGCCCGCTACCTGGCTGGCCGCCAGCTGCCGGACAAGGCGGTGGACGTGCTCGACACCGCCTGTGCCCGGGTGCGCATCAGCCTGGCGGCGGCGCCGGAGAGCCTGGAGCGCCTGCGTGGCGAGCTGGCCGAGGGCGGCCGTCAGCGTCAGGCGCTGCGCCGCGACGCCGAGGCCGGCCTGGCGATCGACCAGGATGCGCTGGATGCGCTGGAGACTCGTCTGGCCGAAGCCGAGGCCGAGCAGCAAGCCCTGGAAACCCTGTGGAGCGAACAACGCATTCTGGCCGAGCGTCTACTCGAACTGCGCCAGCAACTGGCCAAGGCCCGCGACGCGGCGAATCAGCCGCCACTGGTGTCGGTGGAAGAAGACGCCGAAGGTAGGGTGATCGAAACCCTCGCCGCTGAAGTGGAAGAGGGGCAGAGCGTCGAGGCGCTGGAAGCTGCCCTCAACGAAACCCATCGCGCCCTGAGCGATGCCCAGAGCCAGGAACGCCTGGTCAGCTTCGAAGTCTGCCCGCGCCTGGTAGCCGAAGTGATCAGCGCCTGGACCGGTGTGCCGCTGACGCAGCTGGCCCGTGAACACAACGCCAAGGTGGCGAGCTTCGCCACCGACCTGCGCACGCGCATTCGTGGTCAGGAGCAGGCGGTGCACGCGCTGGATCGTTCGATGCGCGCCACTGCCGCTGGCCTGAACAAGCCGGATGCTCCGGTGGGGGTATTCCTGCTGGTGGGCCCGAGCGGCGTCGGCAAGACCGAAACCGCCCTGGCCCTGGCCGACCTGTTGTACGGCGGTGATCGCTTCATCACCACCATCAACATGTCCGAGTTCCAGGAGAAGCACACCGTGTCGCGCCTGATCGGCGCGCCTCCAGGCTACGTCGGCTACGGCGAGGGCGGCATGCTCACCGAGGCGGTGCGGCAGAAACCCTATTCGGTGATTCTGCTCGACGAGGTCGAGAAAGCCGACCCGGACGTGCTCAACCTGTTCTATCAGATCTTCGACAAGGGCGTGGCCAACGACGGCGAAGGGCGCGAGATCGACTTCCGCAACACGCTGATCCTGATGACCTCGAACCTGGCCAGCGACCGTATCAGCGCCCTGTGCGAGAACGGCGAGCGGCCGAGCGCCGAGACCCTGGAAGAGACCATTCGCCCAGTCCTGAGCAAGCACTTCAAGCCGGCGCTGCTGGCGCGCATGCGCGTGGTGCCCTACTACCCGGTAGGTGGCCCGGTGCTGCGCGAGCTGATCGAAATCAAGCTGGGCCGCCTGGGCGAGCGCCTGAACCGGCGCCAGCTGGATTTCACTCACTGCCAGAATCTGGTCGACCACCTGGCCGAGCGTTGCACCCAGAGCGAAAGCGGCGCACGCCTGATCGACCACTTGCTCGACCTGCACGTACTGCCGCTGGTGGCCGACCGCCTGCTGGATGCCATGGCCACCGGCGAGAATCTCAAGCGCGTACACGCGACGCTCGACAGCAGCGGCGGCGTGACCTGCGAGTTCGCCTGAGGTGGGTGTGATGTTCACTCGTGTACCGCAACCGCTGATCTACGCCGAGGCGCTGCTGGCGCAGTTCGCCAGCCTGTCGCGGGCGGCCGACGGTGGCACGCTGCTGGGCGATTTCGTGCGCGGTGTGGCCGGGCTCAGCGGCTGCGAGCTGAGCCAGCTGTACCTGCTGGATGCCACCCATACCCGGCTGGGCCTGAGCGCCGAATGCCTGGGCGGCATCCTGCAACCGCGGGAAGCGGCGAGCCTGCCTGCGGACTACAACGGTGAGCAGCTGCTGCAGTTCGCCCTGTGCCAGAACCGCGTGGTGAGCCTGGTGGGGCTGAGTGGCAGCCTGCACGAAACCAGTTTCCTGCCGGCCCGTGAGACGCCCTGGCAGTCGCTGCTGTGCGTGCCGCTGGTGAACACGCAAAAGGCCGTCGAGGGCCTGCTGCTGTGCGCCAGTCGCGAACATATCGACCTGCAGGGCTTCGCCGATTCCATGGGCCAGCTGGGCTCGTTCGTGCTCGGGCAATTGCACCTGTTGCAACGCCTGCGTCGTCCGGTGGGTGACGCGGCGCCTGTGGCCAGCACCCCGGTCAGCGCCAGCGGCTACGGGTTGATCGGCAACAGCACGGCCATGCGCCAGACCTACCAGTTGATCAGCAAGGTGCTGCACAGCCCCTACACCGTATTGCTGCGCGGCGAGACCGGCACCGGCAAGGAAGTGGTGGCGCGGGCCATCCACGACTACGGCCCACGGCGCTCCCAGGCGTTCATCGTGCAGAACTGCGCGGCGTTCCCGGAGAACCTGCTGGAGAGCGAGCTGTTCGGCTACCGCAAGGGCGCCTTCACCGGTGCCGATCGCAACCGTCCGGGGCTGTTCGACGCGGCCAATGGCGGCACCCTGTTGCTGGACGAAATCGGCGACATGCCGCTGTCCCTGCAAGCCAAGCTGCTGCGCGTGTTGCAGGAGGGCGAGATCCGTCCGTTGGGTTCCAACGACACCCACAAGATCGACGTGCGCATCATCGCCGCGACCCACCGCGACCTGGCGGTGCTGGTCAGCGAAGGCAAGTTCCGCGAGGACCTGTACTACCGCCTGGCGCAGTTCCCGATCGAGTTGCCGGCCCTGCGCCAGCGCGAAGGCGACATCCTCGACCTGGCCCGGCACTTCGCCGACAAGGCCTGCGCCTTCCTGCAGCGCGACCCGGTGATCTGGTCGGAAACCGCCCTCAATCACCTGTCGGGCTACACCTTCCCGGGCAACGTGCGCGAGCTCAAGGGCCTGGTGGAACGGGCGGTGCTGCTGTGCGAAGGCGGCGAGCTGCTGGCCGAGCATTTCTCCCTGAGCAGCGAAGCGCTGCCGGAAGAGCCCGGCCTGAACCTGCGCGAACGCCTGGAGAAGGTCGAGCGTCACCTGTTGCTCGATTGCCTGCGCAAGAACGACGGCAACCAGACCCTGGCGGCCCGCGAGCTGGGCTTGCCCAGGCGCACGCTGCTGTACCGCCTCGGGCGGCTGAACATCAATCTTGGCGACTTCGAGGGTTAGCGCGACATGACTTCCCCCAGCGCCTTTTTCGTTTCGCCAAGCGTCGCCCGCAAGGGTCGGCGCTTTGTGCATTGTCTACCCATGGAGACCCTCTGATGTCTGTTCGTCACTGGCAAGCCGCCCTGCTGGCTCTGATCGTTCTCAGCGGCCTCGGCGGCTGTAGCGGCAATTACAAATTCAACGACAACACCTATCGCCCATTGGGTGATCCGCAGGCGGTCAATCGCGGCAAGTGACCGCAAGGAGCATCATCATGGAACTGGTTTTCGAAATGCTGAACACCAAGCAGTTCGTGCCCACGGAGTTGAGCAGCAAAACCTTCAAGCAGGCCGGTGGGGTGATCGGGCGGGGCGAGGATTGCGACTGGATCATTCCGGACCGCAAGCGTCACCTGTCCAATCACCACGCGATCGTCAGCTACCGCGACGGGGTGTTTTTCCTCACCGATACCAGCAGCAACGGTATCCAGGCCAGCGACAGCGGCGCGCGCCTGCGCAAGGGCGAGCCGCAGCGCATCGAGCACGGCAGCGTCTATGTGCTGGGGGATTTCGAGATCCGCGCGCGCCTGGTGCGCGATCCGGCGACCTTCGACACCGAAGTCGGGCGTCCGCAAGCCGCTGGCAGCATCATTCCCGATGACGCCTTCCTCGACCTCGACCCGCTCAACGCGCTGGACCAGCAGGAGCGGGTGTATTCGGAAATCGACGAACTGACCGCGCTCAACACGCCGCGCCAGGAACCACGGCAGCGCGCGGACTATGCGCGCATCGACATGGAAAGCCTGCTGGTGCCGGAACTGGTGGCGCAGCCCGAGGCGCCGGTCGCCGTCGAACCGGCCCCGGTGGAGCGCCAGCGCGAAGGTTTCTGGGAGCATTTCGGCGCGGCGCTGGGGGTGGACCTCAAAGGCCTCGATCACGACGCCCGCGAAGCCCTGGCGATCGATGCCGCGCGCCTGCTCAAGCAAAGCATCGGCGGCCTGCAGCAGAGCCTGCGCACCCGCAGCGAGCTGAAAAACGAACTGCGCCTGGCCCTGACCACCGCCCAGGGCGGCAGCAAGAACCCGCTCAAGTTTGCTGTGGACGCCAGCGAAGCGCTGGGCATCCTGCTGCAGGGCAACAAGCCCGGCCAGTTGCCGGCCGAGCAGGCGATCTCCCGCGCTTTCCGCGATCTGCAGGCGCACCAGGTGGCGCTGTTGACCGCCAGCCGCGCGGCCGTGCGCGGCACCCTCGAGCATTTCTCGCCGCAGCAGCTGACCCTGCGTTTCGAGCGCGACAACAAGCCGTTGCTGGCCACGTCCGGCAGCCGCTGGAGAGCCTACAACCGCTACCACCAGGCCCTGCGTCAGGACGATGACTGGAGCGAACGCCTGCTGGCCCGCGACTTCGCCCAGGCCTACGAAGAACAGATCCGCCTGATCTCCACCCTTCACACCGAACACCAAGGATGATGCGCATGTCTCGCTGCTCGACCCTGTTACTCAAGACGCTGGCTGCGCTGACCGCCCTGGTGTTGCTGGCCGGCTGCTCGTCGCTGTCGCCGTACTCGACCATGACCAAGCTCAACCTCAAGCTGACCGCCAGCGACCAGCTCAACCCGGACCTCAACGGTCGTCCGTCGCCGATCGTGGTGCGGCTGATCGAGCTCAAGCATCCGGTGGCCTTCGAGAACGCCGATTTCTTCAGCCTCTACGAGCGCGCCAAGGAGTCCCTGGCGCCGGACATGGTGGCCAGCGAAGAACTGGAGCTGCGCCCGGGTGAAACCGTGGAACTCAAGCTCAGCGTCGAAGAAGGCAGCCGCTACGTCGGCGTGCTGGCGGCCTACCGCGATATCTCCGAAGCCCAGTGGCGCTATGTGGTGCAGCTCACTCCGGTGGAACTGACCGAAGCCGATCTGACCCTCGACCAGGCCGGCATCCGCACCAGCAACGCAACGCTCGCCAAGGCGGACAAGTAATCATGAACGTGCATAAAGTCATTTGGCAGGAAGGCATGTTGCTGCGCCCGCAGCACTTCCAGCACAACGATCGCTACTACGACTACCAGATGAAGACCCGTACCCAGTTGCTGGGCAGTTATTCCTGGGGTTTCCTGAGCCTGGAGATCGACCTGCAGTTCCTCAACATGGGCAAGCTGGTGATCAGCCAGGCCTCCGGCATCCTGCCCGACGGCAGCCTGTTCGAACTGGGTGGCAACACCGAGCCGCTGGCCCTCGACGTGCCGCCGAACACCGGCAACACCCCGGTCTACCTGGCCTTGCCGCTGGTGACCGGCAACCACATCGAGTCGCGCCGTCCGGAGCAGTCCGACGTGCTGGCGCGCTACACCGCCTACGAGGCGGAAGTGGCCGACTCCAACGCCGGCGACGACTCCAGCAGCCAGGTCAGCTGCGCCCGGCCGGACTTCCGCCTGCTGCTCGGCGAGCAACAGAGCGACCAGGCCTATGTGAAGCTCAAGCTCTGTGAAGTCCTCGACACCACGCCCGACGGGGTGATCAGCCTCGACCCGGACTTCGTGCCGACCTTCATTCACGCCCATGCCTCGAGCTACCTGCTGTCGTGCCTGAAGGAAGTGATCAGCATGCTCAGCCACCGTGGCGACACCATTGCCGACCGGATTCGTTCCAACGGCAAGGTCGGTGGCGCCGAAGTCGGCGACTTCATGATGCTGCAACTGATCAACCGCACCGAACTGCTGCTGCGCCACTACCTGGGCCTGGAGCAGGTGCACCCGGAAGAGCTGTACCGCACGCTGCTGACCATGCTCGGCGATCTGGCGACCTTCGCCAGCGACAGCAAGCGCCCGCGCCTGGACAGCCGCTACCAGCACAGCGACCAGGGCGCGAGCTTCCGCAAGTTGATGGATGCGATCCGCCAGGTGCTGTCGATGGTGCTCGAACAGCACGCCATCGAGCTGGTACTGCAGGCGCGCCAGTACGGGATCATCGTGTCGCCGCTGCACGACCACAAGCTGCTGGGTTCGGCCTCGTTTGTCCTGGCCGCCAGTGCCAACTGCGACTCCGAAGAACTGCGCCATCGCTTGCCGGCGCACCTCAAGGTCGGCCCGGTGGAGCGCATTCGCCAGCTGGTCAACCTGCACCTGCCGGGGATCAAGGTCAAACCCTTGCCGGTGGCGCCACGGCAGATCGCGTTCCACTCCAACAAAACCTATTTCATCCTCGAACTCAGTTCCGAAGACCTGGCGCAACTGGAGCGTTCCGGCGGTTTCGCCTTCCACGTGTCCGGCGAATTCGCCGAGCTTGAACTGAAATTCTGGGCCATCAGGAACTGACTGACATGATCAAGGACATGGAACACAACCAGGACGACAAGACCGTCCTGCTCGATCGCCAGGGCCATGGCCCGGCGCAGAGTCCGCTGACCGATTTCGCCGCGCCGCCGCGCTTCGAGCAACTGGAAGAACGAATGATCTACGCCGCGCGCCTGCGCCCGGCCGAGGCCTTCAACATCAGCCTGAACGCGCTGGTGGCGGCGGCCTCCGATCTGTTGTCGGAAGTGGTGCGTCTCAAGCACAGCGACACCCGCGAAGACCTGTACGCGCTCAACGAGCGCCTGACCTCGGCCCTGAAACTGTTCGAGGTGCGCGCCCTGCACAACGGCGCCGAAAGCAGCCAGGTCATGGCCGCCCGCTACGTGCTGTGCACCGTGGTTGACGAGGCGGTGGTCACTACCCCCTGGGGCAATGAAAGCGAGTGGTCGCAGATGAGCCTGCTCAGCAGCTTCCACAACGAGACCTTTGGTGGCGAGAAGTTCTTCCAGCTGCTGGATCGGCTGTCGAAGAACCCGGTCAAGCACCTGCCGATGCTGGAACTGATGTACCTGTGCCTGTCGCTGGGCTTCGAGGGCAAGTACCGGGTCATGGCCCGCGGCATGCTCGAACTCGAAGGCATCCGCGATGCGCTGTACCGGCAGATCCGTCAGCTGCGTGGCGATGTGCCGCGCGAGCTGTCACCGCATTGGGAAGGCTTGCACGACAAGCGCCGCAGCCTGGTGCGTATCGTGCCGTGGTGGATGGTCGCGCTGTTCACGGTGGTCTGCCTGGTGGTGATGTATTCGGGGTTCGCCTGGGTTCTGGGCGAGCAGCGCGAGACCGTTCTGCAACCTTATCAGCAGCTTGACCCGGCCGTGGTCCAGCCCCAGCAGTAATACAGGGACGTGTGATGAAAAACTTCTTCAAGAAAGTCGGCGCCTTCCTGCGCAAGACGTGGGTCTGGACGCTGTTGCTGGTGCTGTTCGTGGCACTGTTGGTGTGGTTCGTCGGGCCGCTGCTGGCGGTCAACGACTACAAGTTCTGGGAAAGCGCGACCTCGCGCCTGCTGACCATCAGCGTGCTGTTCCTGATCTGGGGCCTGACCATGGTCTTCGTCAGCTGGCGCGCCGGGATCCGCAAGAAAGAAATGGAAGACAGCGAAGATGGCCAGGAACGCCTGCGCCGTGAAGAGCTGATCGACGAGGAACAGAAAGAGCTGCGCAGCCGCTTCAAGGAAGCCATGCGCACCCTCAAGACCTCGAGCCTGTACCGCGGGCGCAGCGAGCGCTGGCGCAACGACCTGCCCTGGTACCTGCTGATCGGTCCGCAGAGCAGTGGCAAGACCAGCCTGCTGGACTTCTCGGGCCTTGAGTTCCCGATCAACAAGATCGACCGCAAGCTGACCCGCGACACCATCGGCACCCGGCATTGCGACTGGTACTTCGCCGACCACGGCGTACTGATCGACACCGCCGGCCGCTACCTGACCCAGCCCGACGCGGAAGTCGACGGCAGCGCCTGGAGCACCTTGCTCAACCTGCTGCGCAAGCGCCGTCGCGGGCGTCCGCTCAATGGCGTGCTGGTGACCATTCCGGTGGAACTGCTGCTGAGCGGCAACGAGCAGGATCTCGACACCCTGGCGCGCCAGGTCCGCGCGCGCCTGCAGGACGTGCACCAGAAGCTGCACGTCGATGTACCGGTGTACCTGGTGCTGAGCAAGGCCGACCAGTTGCTGGGCTTCGACGAGTTCTTCGACCAGCTGAGCCGCGAGGAAAGCGACCAGGTGCTCGGCACCAGCTTCCGCAAGGAACAGAACGGCACCGACGTCGCCGTGCTGCGCCAGGAGTTCGAAGAACTGCTGCGCCGCCTGAACAGCCAGGTGATCATGCGCATGCACCAGGAGCGCGACACCCAGCGCCGTGGCCGCATCCTCGACTTCCCGCACCAGCTGGGCCAGATCGGCGAGCGCTTGTGCCTGTTCGTCGACATGGCGTTCACCGGCAACCGCTACCAGCGGGCCAGCCAGCTGCGCGGTTTCTACCTGACCAGCGCGCCGCACCTGACGGAAAAGCTCGACCACGACACCGCCAGCATCGGCGCCAGCCTGGGCATGGCGGCCGGCGTGCTGCCGACCCTGCGCAGCGGTCGTTCGCGTTTCATTCACCACCTGCTGAGCCGGGTGATTTTCCCCGAGGCCGACCTGGCTGGCCTGGACAAGCGCGAGCGCAATCGCATCCATTGGGGCCAGCGTGCGCTGTACGTTGGCGCGCTGGTGGCCCTGGCCTTGTTCGGCCTGCTCTGGGCCGGCGGCTTCTCCGCCAACTACGAGCGCCTGGAAAACCTGCGCTCCCTGGCGCAGAACTGGAACCAGCAGCGCACCGCGCTGACCGCCCGCGACGACGCGATGGCGGCGCTCAAGACCCTCGACACCAGCTTCGAAGCCACCAAGGTGTTCCCGGCCAAGGGCGACGTCTCGCTGCACGAGCGGGTCGGCCTGTACCAGGGCGAGGAAAGCAACCCGGTGGTGCTCAGCGCCTACGAGCGTGAGCTGCAAGCGCAGCTGCTGCCACGGGTGGCGCAGATGCTGGAAGGGCAGATCCGCAGCAACATGCGCGACCGCGACCGCCTGCTCAACAGCCTGCGGGCGTACCTGATGCTGAACATGCAGGACCGTCGCGATCCGTCCTGGCTCAAGGACTGGGTGGCCACCGACTGGTCGACGCGCTACGCCGGCAACACCGCGGTGCAGAACGGCCTGGGCGCGCACTTCGAACGCCTGCTCAAGCTGCCGTTCAGCTACCCGCTCAACGACACTCTGGTGGCCCAGGCGCGCCAGGTGTTGCGCAGCGAGTCGCTGGCCAACGTGGTCTATCGCGTGCTGCGCGAACAGGCACGGAGCCTGCCGGAGTACCGTCTGAGCCAGCACTTGGGGCCGCAAGGCAGCCTGTTCGTTGGCACCGACTACGCGATCCCGGGCTTCTACACCCAGCAGGGTTACCAGCAGTATTTCTCGGTCCAGGGCACGGCGCTGGTCACCGATATCCTGCGTGACAACTGGGTGCTGGGCGAAGGCAGCGGCATCAGCGGCATGGACCTGCGCCGCCTGATGGTGGAGCTGGAGCAGCTGTACTTCCGCGACTACGCCAACTTCTGGAGCGAAGCGGTCGGCCAGGTCGGCCTGCAGCCGTTCAACGATGCCGGCGAAGGCGCCGATCAGGTCGCTGGCCTGACTTCGGCTAACTCGCCGGTGCTGCAACTGCTGGTGGAGGTGCGCGAGAACACCCGCTTCCAGGCCATCGCCGAAGCGGCCGAAGACGCGACCGCCGCGGCGGACAAGGCCGCCGAGAAGGGCGGGGCGCTGGGCAAGGTCGCGGCGGCTGCCGCGGGCAAGGCCCAGGAAGCCCTGGCCAAGAACCTGCCGGACACGGCGAAGAAGTCGCTGCAACGTCGCTTCGAGCCGCTGCACCGTCTGCTGGACGACAACAACGGCCCGGCGGCGGACCTGACGCCGGCGCTGCAAGCGCTGAACGACCTGCAACTGCAACTGGCCGGCCTGGCCCGTGCCAGCGCGCCCGAGCAGGCGGCGTTCGAAATGGCCAAGACCCGCATGAGCGGCCAGCGCGATGCGCTGAGCAACCTGCGCAACGCTTCGGTGCGCCTGCCGCGTCCGGTGAGCGTGTGGTTCAACGTACTGGCGGAAGACACCTGGCGCCTGGTGCTCAACGACTCCTACCAGTACCTGAACCAGCGTTATCAGAGCGAGCTGTACAGCTTCTATGGCAAGGCCATCAGCAAGCGTTATCCGTTCAGCGCCCACAGCACCAGCGATGTCGCCATCAGCGACTTCCGCGAGTTCTTCAAGGCCCAGGGCATTGCCGATCGCTTCTTCGAAACCTACATGCGGCCTTTCGTCAGCGGCGATCCGGGCAACTACCGCCTGCGCAGCATCGACGGCCACAGCCTGCCGATGTCCAAGGTCTACCTCGACCAGATGGCCGCGGCCCAGGTGATTCGCCAGAGCTTCTTCTCGGAGAACCCGGCGGAGCCGCAGGTGCAGTTCAAGCTGGAGCCCTACACCCTGGACCCGGCGGTGAGCCGCTCCGAGTTCCGTTTCGGCGACAAGACCATGGAGTACCGCCACGGCCCGATCGTGCCGGTGTCCTTCAAGTGGCCGACCGATGCCGAAGATGGCCGCACCAGCCTGGTGCTGGACAAGATGGCCGGGCGCCCGGTGGGTATCGAAAAGAACACCGGCCCCTGGTCGCTGTTCCGTCTGTTCGACCTGATGCAGACCGAGTACCTGACCGGCCGTGACGTGCTGGTGCTCAAGGCCGACCTGGGCGGCCTGCGCGCCAACTACCTGCTGATGAGCCAGCGCACGCCGAACCCGTTCGACATGGGCGTGCTGCGCACCTTCCGCATGCCGGTGCAGCTCTGATGCTGGTTGCCAGTACCTGGCGCAGCGCTGCGCGCACCGACCCGGGCAAGGTTCGGGCGCGCAACGAAGATGCCTTCCTCGACTGTCCGGAGCAGGGGCTCTGGGTGGTCGCGGACGGCATGGGCGGGCATCAGGGTGGTGACATCGCCAGCCAGTTGATCGTCGCCAGTCTGGCCGAGTTGCCGGCGCAGGACAGTTTCGACGAGCGGCTCAAGGGCCTGCGCCAGTGCCTGCACTGGCTCAACCGGCGCCTGGGCCAGGAGTTGACCGTCACTGCCGAGCGCCACGACAGCATCATGGGCAGCACCGTGGTCGCGCTGTTGCTGGAAGGCGACCGCGCGGCGTGCATCTGGGCCGGCGACAGCCGTTGTTACCTGTGGCGCGGGCAGCGTCTGTACCAGCTGTCCAAGGACCATTCGCTGCAACAGCAACTGATCGACGAGCAGCAGATGAGCGTCGAGCAGGCGCGGGCCCATCCGGCGGCCAATGCCCTGACCCGGGCGGTGGGCGCCAGCGAGCAGCTGACCCTGGATGTGCTGGAGCTGCAGGTCTACCCCGGCGATGCCTTCCTGCTGTGCAGCGACGGCCTGTACCAGGGGCTGACCAGCGACGCGCTGGGTAACGCCTTGAGCCTGGCTTCGCCGCAGGTGGCGCTGGAGCGTCTGTTCGACGGCGCCATGCGCGGCTCGGCGCGGGACAACCTGACAGCCGTGGTGATCCGCCAATGAGTGATCTCAAATCCGGTCTGGATAACATCCTGATGAGCGAGGAAGAGGCCAGCAACCTGACCTACTTCGCCTTCGCCAAGGCCAATGAGGCGCCGCGTCCCGTGGCGCCCAAGGCCAAGGGCAAGGGGCGCAACCGCTCGAGGAACCGCTCCCGTTCCAAGGCCAAGGCCGTGGCGCCGGTGGGTGGGCTGCCGGATGTGCTGGCCGGACGTTACCGCCTCGAGCGCCTGCTCGGGGCCGGTGGCATGGGTGCGGTCTACCGCGCGCGGGACCTGCTGCATGAGCAGTTCGGCGATCCCGACCCTTACATAGCGCTCAAAGTCATGAGCGAAGAATTCTCCGAGACGCCGGATGCCAGTGCCTTGCTCTACAGCGAGTTCGCCCTGACCCGACGCCTGCGCCACCCGAACGTCGTGCGCTTGCACAGCTTCGAGGTGGACACCCAGTGCCAGCGCGCCTTCATCACCATGGAGCTGATGCGCGGCCTGACCCTGGACAAACTGCTCTGCGAGCGGCCTACCGGCCTGCCGTGGAAAGAGCTGCGCGATGTGGTGCGGCCACTGCTCGATGCCCTGGCGTACAGCCACGCTCGCGGTGTGCTGCACGGCGACCTGAAGCCGAGCAACGTGATGCTGTGCGAAGACGGCGTGCGGCTGTTCGACTTCGGCCTGAGCCAGGCCGAGGAGGGCGTGCTGCCCGGCCTGCCGCAGCTGAGCCGCAGCCGCTTCAACGCCTGGACGCCCGGCTATGCCGCCCCCGAATTGCTGGAGGGCGGGGCCTTGTCGGCCAGCGCCGATCTGTACGCGGTGGCCTGTGTGATCTTTGAGCTGGCCTGCGGCAAGCACCCGTATCGCCGGTTGCCGTCGACCCAGGCCCGCGACGAACGCCTGGACCGCACGCTGCAAGCGCCCAAGAACCTTCCCAGACATTGTTGGCCAGCCCTGCGCGCGGCGCTGGCCTTCGACGTGGCGCAACGCAGCATCTGCGCCCAAGCATTGCGCGACGCCATGCGCGCGGATTCGTCCTGGCTGCAACGCTGGTTCCATCGGCGTAACGGATGACCATCGAACAGGGAGCAAGATATGTTCAATCCTTCCAATGAAACTCACTTCAGCCTGACGGTCGACGACTTCCAGGGTGACTTGCAGGTGCTGTCTTTCGAAGGGATCGAAGGCATCAGCCAGCCGTTCCGTTTCGATCTGGAACTGGTCAGCGAGAACCCCGACCTGGACCTGGAGACGCTGCTGCACAAGCAGGCTTTTCTGGCGTTTGATCCGCAAGGTAGCGGCATCCACGGCCAGATCTACCGCGTGGCCCAGGGCGATGCCGGCAAGCGTCTGACCCGCTACAAGGTGTCGCTGGTGCCGCAGCTGGCCTACCTCGAACACCGTACCAACCAGCGCATCTACCAGCAGCTGTCGGCGCCGAAGATCATCGCCCTGATCCTCGAGGAGCACGGCATCCAGAGCAATGCCTACCAGTTCCAGCTCGGCACCCCGTGCCCGGACCGCGACTACTGCGTGCAGTACGACGAAACCGACCTGCACTTCATCCAGCGCCTGTGCGAAGAGGAAGGCCTGCATTACCACTTCCAGCACAGCCCGCAAGGTCATTTGCTGGTGTTCGGCGACGACCAGACCGTATTCCCCAAGCTCGGCCAGCCCACCGCCTATATCCAGGGCAGCGGCATGGTCGCCGACGAGCCGGTGATCAAGGGCTTCAACCTGCGCCTGGAAACCCGAACCAGCCGCACCACCCGCCGCGACTACGACTTCGAGAAGCCGCGCCTGCAACTGGAAGCGGCCTATAAACCCGAGGCCGAAAGCGAAGAGCCGGACCTGGAAGACTACGACTACCCGGGGCGCTTCACCGACCGCGCACGCGGCAAGTTCCTCAGCCAGCGCGCCCTCGAACGCCACCGCGCCGACTACCAGCAGGCCGAAGGCTGGGGCGACCAGACACGACTGGTCAGTGGCCACTTCCTGGAATTGTCCGAGCACCCGCGCAGCGAGTGGAACGACCTGTGGCTGCTGACCCACATCGTCCACGAAGGCAAGCAGCCGCAGGTGCTGGAAGAGTCGGTGACCAGCGACACCACCGACAACAAGGACGACTTCCACCAGGGCTACCGCAACCGCTTTCTCGCCACGCCCTGGCAGGTGTTCTATCGCCCGGCCCTGAACCACCCGAAACCGCGTGTCCTCGGCAGCCAGACCGCGGTGGTCACCGGGCCCAAGGGCGAAGAAATCCACTGCGACCAGTACGGCCGGGTGAAGGTGCAGTTCCACTGGGACCGCGAAGGCAAGGCCGACGACAAGACCAGCTGCTGGCTGCGCGTGTCCTCCAGCTGGGCCGGCGACCGCTACGGCGCCATCGTCATCCCGCGCATCGGCATGGAAGTGCTGGTGACCTTCCTCGAAGGCGACCCCGACCAGCCGCTGATCACCGGCTGCCTGTACCACAAGGAACACCCGGTGCCTTACGCCTTGCCGGCGAACAAGACCCGCACCGTCTTCAAGTCCATGAGCTCACCCGGCGGCGCCGGCTACAACGAACTGCGCATCGAAGACAAAAAAGGCGCCGAACAGATCTTCATCCACGCCCAGCGCGACTGGGACGAAAACATCGAGCACGACCAGAAAATCCGCATCGGCCACGAACGCCACGACACCGTGGTGAAGAACACCTACACCGAACTCAAGGCCGAAGAACACCGCATCACCCACGCCGACCGCAAGACCGAGACTCGCGTCGACGACCACCTGACCGTGGGCGAAAACCAGCACATCAAACTCGGCACCGCGCAACTGACCAAAGCCGGCCAGGAAATCCACCTCAAGGCCGGCGCCAAGATGGTGATCGAAGCCGGCAGCGAACTGACGATCAAGGCCGGGGGGAGTTTTATCAAACTCGATGCCGGCGGCGTCACGGTGGTGGGGCCGGTGGTGAAGATCAATGCGGGGGGCTCGGCGGGGAGTGGCACTGGGATCGGCATTCTGATGCCGGGTCTGCCGGGAGCGGCCGATGCGGACAAGGCTGGCAGCCTGATGGAGGAGGCATTGGCCAACCCGGCGAAAGAAACCGTGCCGGGTCAGCTGTGCATCCGTATTTCCCCGTTGCCCAACATGCCGGGGTATCCGGATGAGCCCTATCAGCTCTACGCCGATGGCGCACTTGTCGACAAAGGCTTCAGCGACGAGAAGGGCAATGTGCTTTTCCAGCATATTCCCGGTACCCGCAACTACTCGGTGGAAACGGTGAACGGACACCGTTTCAACCTGGACATGAGCGAAACCTCGACCGAACAGACGCGCCAACGCAGTGAACGCCTGGGGCGTGAGGGATACCGCGACTTCCCGGGCGCGGCTGCCTCTCTGGAGGCGTTGAGCAGCAGTGAGGCGTTCCGCCAATTGTGGGCGGATCAAAGCGAGCAGAAAGAGTAAAGGAAGCACTCCATGACATACCTCGATCAGAAACTGTCGATCTCGCTTGAAGAAAGCGCCGCAACCCTGACCTCGGATTGGTTCGCCCACAAGAACAATCCGCTAAGCCCGCCACGTCCGGCAGGCAACGTGGTGACGCCGCTGGTGTGTGGCGAGGAAGCCTTCGGCAAAGTCTATGAATGCATCCAGAAAGCCACGAAAAGTATTGATCTCATCAGCTGGGGCTTCGACCCGGGGTTGCGTCTCAACCGAGCTTCAGCCGACAGCCTCAGCCTGGGTGAGTTGCTCAAGCAGAAGGCTGACCAGGGCGTCGAGGTGCGGGTACTGATCTGGAACAACCGGGCGGCCCAGTTCGTTGAAAACTCGGTTATCGGTGAGGGCTGGAGCGGCGAGGGTGGGACCTCGGCAGGCTCCGGTCTGACCGCGGGTAAGCCGGCTGATACCAGTGCCCGGGAGGTCAAACGGCAAAAACTTCTGCGAAAGCAGCAGGAGGAGCAGGTGCGTCTGGAGAAGCTCTCGGCAAACGACGAGTCCGGCCGACGCACCTCGCGTAACCGTCTGATCGACATCCAGAAAAGCCTGGACGACCTGGACAGCGGCTACACCAAGGGCAGCGATTCGGGGGGAACGGTCCAGGACCCGAACGAACAGGTCAAGACCCGCGATTGGCATCGCTGGGTACACAGTCGCGAAGCCCGCAATATCGAGTTTCGTACAAGAGATTTCGAGTTCTTAGGACAGTTGACCTACGACGATCAGAATGGCCTGCGGATGCATTGGGGGCGCCTTGCCATCCTATGGCGAATGCTCAAGGACGAGTCTCACGATGTACCCTTCATGCAGATGTTGGTCCTGAGCCTATTTCCCAGCCATCACCAGAAAACCCTGGTGATCGACTACATGGACCCGCAAAAGGCGGAAGGCTTCGTGATGGGCCATAACCTGCAGCGCAACTACTGGGACACCACTGCCCACGCCTACGACGACGAAGCCGGCAAGCGTGACCAGGGCTTTGGCCCCTGGCAGGACCTCTCACTGCACGTACTCGGTCCGGTGCTGTTCGACCTCAATCACAACTTCTGCAATGCCTGGGACAAAAGCAGCAGCTGGATACGCCGCGTCTTCAAGGGCACCCTGAACCATGAGCGCTCTTCGGTCAAACCGCTGAGCCTGATTCGTGACGGCGGAGAGCCCGCGCAGATTTGCCGGACCCAACCGGAGGAAGGCCCGGAAAAAACCATTCTCGAGGTATATGAAAAGGCCCTGGGCAATGTGCATCAGTACGCCTATATCGAGAACCAGTACTTCCGCTACAAACCGCTGGCCGAACGCCTGAAGAAAGTTGCCGCCGACTACGTCGCTGCCGGCAAACAACAGGACCTGCACCTGTTCGTGGTTACCAACAACCCGGAGAGCGGGCACTACTCCAGCTCCACCTATGAGATGCTCGACACCCTTGGGCAGGGTGAACTGATGCCCCTGGCCCACCGCGACCTGCTCTACGATCAACGCCAGCTTGCCTATCGCCAGCGCGAACTGAAGGCCCGCGACGAATCGCCGACACGCGATCAGGAACTGGCCAAGGTGCAGACGCAAATGAATGAGCAGGGTATCGATTCGAGCCATACCGATGAACTCCTGGCCATGGACCCCAACAAGCACTACAACCAGGCTGCGGCTCGCGAGCTGGAGCCGGAGCTGCTGCCGCCCAAGGGTTTGAAAATCATTATCGCGACCCTGGTCAGTTGCAAGGACGGCGGCGAAACGGCTACTGCCAAGACACGCGAGCAACGCCAGACCGAACGCGATATCACCGAACACCTCGGCCCGGAACAAGGCATGGCGCAATACAAGTCCATCTATGTGCACAGCAAGCTGCTGCTGGTGGACGACCTGTTCTTCACCCTAGGCTCCGCCAACATCAACGAACGCAGCCTGAACTCGGACTCCGAACTGAATATCGCCATGCCAAGCCCGCAAACCACCCGGACCTGGCGGGAGCGGTTGTGGGGGATGCATTCGGGGAAAGGGGTAAGTAAGAAGACACCCTTTTTAATCGATAATATTCAAGATGATTATGAAAAATGGGACGCGATCATCACCAAGAATTGGGAAAATCAAAAGAAAAAACTACCACTAAATGGAAACTTAGTCAGATTTTGGGATGTGGTGACACCTTATGCAAAAGCCCTTGATTAGATCGATATTTGCTCTGTTTTTATTTTTTTATGGAGTCCCGGTTATGGCTTACGAATTCAAATGTGTGCATGAGAAGGACACTGCTCCCCCTCTGAACCAACAAGCTGACGAATGGTTCAAACAAGCTCGATCTATCAGTAAAGAGCGCTTGCCTGACTGGCCCAAAGCCGCCCATCTATACCAACAAGCAGTAGATAAAGATCACTGGAAAGCAATGCATAACCTTGCGGAGTTACATCTACGTGGTGATGGGGTTTCTAAGGACACGAATAAGGCGATTGACTTATACCTGAAAATGACACAGTTGCAGGTTCCGCTGGGTTACTACGATATGAGCGTAATGACACAAAGAGGAATTGGTGTTGTGCAATCAGACAGGACTGCCATGCAATTTCTGATTAAGGCAGCAGAATTGGGAAGCCCTCAAGCTCAAACAAGGATTGGTTACATTTATATATATGAAAAAAATAAAGATTCTGTTGGTATCAACTATCTGAAGTGCGCCGAAAGTCAGGATTATGCAGATGCTGCATACAAGCTTGGTACATATTATGAGTCGGTAGACAAAAATTACCCTGTCTCCATGCATTATTATCAACGAGCTGCAGCGTTAGGTGAGCGGAAAGGAGCCATGGAAATAGAAGATGTATTTCAAAATGGTAAGTTTTCTTATAATAAAGACAAGAAGACTGAAGATGCATACTACAAAGTATCCAGGGAACTTGCCAAAAATCCAGATTTGCGCTTTCCCAATCTGGCCAAAGATCACCCGCTTCCACCGAACCCTGTGCAGGGTTATCACGCAGATAAAGACATCAACTGGAAACCGACCGGACGTAATGACGACTATTAAAGCACTGCTGGCTGTTGTGCTATTGGGCAGCAGTGGTTTTTCCATGGCATACGATTTCAAGTGTGTTCATGAAAAAGACACTGCTCCGCCTCTGGACCAGCAAGCAGACCAATGGTTTAAGCAAGCTCGGGTACTTAGTAAAGAGCGTCCGGCCGACTGGAGCAAAGTGGCCAGCCTGTATCAGCAGGCTGTAGAAAAGAACCATTGGAAAGCGATGCACAACCTTGCAGAGCTATATTTACGCGGTGATGGGGTAGTCAAGGATACGAATAAAGCTATTGATCTGTATCTGGAAATGGTCAAGCTACAGGTGCCGCTGGGTTATTACGATATGAGTGCAATGACCAAAAGAGGCGTCGGTGTGGTGCAGTCTGATAGGCAATCAGTAATATATTTACTCAAGGCGGGAGATGTAGGTAACCCGATAGCTCAAGTCAGGCTGGGAAATATCTATATTTATGAGGCGAAGAAAAGAGATCTAGGGGTTTCCTATCTACGCTGTGCTGCAGATCAAAACGATGCAAGCGCGAATTATGAGTTGGCCACATACTACGAGATCTTGGATAGGAACTACCCTGTTGCCTTGCATTATTATCAGAGAGCTGCAGCCCTAGGTGAGCGGAAAGGTGCCATGGAAATAGAAAATGTATTTCAAAATGGTAAGTTTTCTTATAATACAGACAAGAAGATTGAAGATGCATACTACAAAGTATCTAGGGAGCTAGCCAATAATCCAGACTTGCGCTTCCCCAATCTGGCCAAAGACCACCCACTGCCACCGAACCCTGTGCAGGGCTATCACGCCGACAAAGACATCAACTGGAAACCAACCGGACGCGATGACGATTATTAAGAGAAACCCCACAACGAGAAGTATCCCGAAAAAATAGCTTCAACGAGCCTATGCGAAGCATCAAAACGCGACCTATGGGCTGTCCCGATCAAGGAGCCGCATAATGCATAAGATATTCACGGTCCTGGCGATTTTACTGCTTGCCATCTCGATACTCAGCGCTTTGCTCGGGCTGGCTGGCATTGCTGGCGGGGCAAGCGGCAGTGGGAGCATTTCCGGCTCCGTCGACGTTGCGTTCCTGGTTGCCAAAGTGCTGCTCGCCTTGAGCCTGTTGTCTGGAGTGCTGGCTATTGCCTGGCCCAGGAGTGGATGAGGCTGGAGCAGGTTTCAGGATTCACAGGGTTATGAGCAGGTCTCTTCGTGACGACTTATAAAGGCTGCTCGTAAATAAGCGTGACTTGGCAGTCATAATCCCCAATAACGCGTTCATCTTCCCTTAACGCTGCATAACTGTGGCGTTCCCTTCCGAAGCCGCTACACTGCGCCAGCCGTTCATTTTTTCTTTGGGGCTTTGCGCATGAAATTTCGTTTTCTGCTGTGGATGATGGGGCTGTTGATGGGCAAGGCCAGCCGGACCAATCCTGCGTTCCAGCAGCAGTTGGGTGACAAGGAACTGGTGTTCCAACTGCAGACGCTGGATGGCAAGGTGGCGCGGCATTTCCGGGTGAAGGACCAGCGGATTACCAGTAAGTCTGGTGTGTATCCCGAGCCGGCGTTCGCCATTGCCTTCAAGGATGCGGCCTATGGTTTTGCCACGATGCAGGCGAAGAACAAGCAATTGGCCTTTATGACCGGGATTCAGGACAAGTCGATCCAGATCAAGGGCAACCCGGCGCTGGTGATCTGGTTCCAGGGGCTGACCAAGTACCTGAAACCGAAGAAGGCCAAGCCGAAGGCTTGAGGGCGAGCTGTATACCAGCCGGAAGATGATCGCGGGCAAGCCTCGCTCCTACAGGAGCGGGGCTTTTTTCTGGGTGTCAGTGCTGGCTGAACTGCGAGGCCAGTTCGCGCAGCAGCACTTCGGCTTCCAGGACTTTGCTGACCACGTCTTCGGCTTTATCGCGGGATAGACCGAGACGTTCGAGCAGGGCGTCAGGGATGTCTTCGACGGGGCCGGAGCCGATGCCGCGGCTGCGCAGCAGGCGCACGGCCAGGCATACCAGGTTCGGGTATTCGGCGTAGGCGCCGTCATAGCTCGGGTCGTGCTGGAAGCGCAGGGCGGTGGACAGCTCGTCCGGCATATCCCAGTAGCGCATCAGCCAGGCGCCGATCTGCTCGCGGCTGATGCCCAGCAGGTGCTGTTCCACGTAGCTGTGGCACAGGTGCGGGTTGACCTCCAGGTGGCGGCAGATCAGCGAGAAGTGCGGCGGGAAGACGTGGGCCAGCAGCAGGTAGCCGAAGTTGTGCAGCAGGCCGGCGAGGTAGGTCAGGCCGGATTCCGGGCGCTGGGCGCGCGGCATGGCGCGGGTCAGGCCTTCGATGACGGCGGCGGTGTAGATCGACTGCTGCCAGTACGGCGTGCTGTGTTGCGGATGGTCCTTGGGCAGGCTCAGGGTCTTGCCCAGGGCCAGGCCCAGCGCCAGGTTGATCACCAGGTCGAAGCCCAGCACGCGGACGATGGCGTCTTCCACCGAGCGGATCTTGCCCGGCGAGGCGTAGTAGGGCGAAGCCGCCCAGCTCACCACTTGCGCGGCCAGGGCCGGGTCGGTTTCCACCACGCCGGTGATGTCGTCGATGGTGGCGTTGGGGTCGACCCGCAGCTTGATGATCTTCTGCGCGGTTTCGGCGAGCGGCGGAATCTCGATGGTCGCTTCCAGGCGTTGCTGGATGCGCCGGGCGGTGAAGGCCTGCATGGCCTGGGTGATTTCCTCGCGGTCGTCGTCCGGGCGGTCGAGGTTCGGGCGGATGCTGCTCAGGGCTTCGCCGAAGTTGCCGGCGCTGGCCTTGCTCAGCATGCTCTTGAAGGCGTCGCTGGTGATTTCCAGCAGCAGGCCCGGTTCGCCGGAGTTGATCAGCAGGAGCGGCTCGCGCAGCAGGCTTTCTTCATACAGGCAGGGCGAGCTGGTGAGCGCCGGCAGGCCGGGCAGCAGGCTCAGGTTGTGTTTGCCGAGCATGCGCTCCAGGCGTTCCGTGGAGACGGCGGTCAGGCGGCGGCCGGTCAATTCGGCGAGGCGATTGAGGTCCAGCAACTGGCTCTGCGGGAACAGCACCATCAGCGCACCGACGGCGTCATCCAGCAGGACGGCCTGTACCTTGCGCGCGGCTGGCAGGCCCGGGTGGTCGAGGACTTCCGTGAAGCCGATGTTCAGTTTGCCGAGCAGCAGCCGGATTACAGACGGAGCGTGCGGGGCTGCGGTGGCGAGGGCAACTTCTGTCATGGTCTGTATCCGTTTTCAAACAATTTCAGGAGTATAACCAGCTTGATCGGGGCATTCGCCCCTTAACTGAGACACTGCTCACACTTGGCCGTATTGCTGCCCGTGGCGCAGCCAGCGTTCCAGCAGCGGGCTGACGTGGTGCGGCCAGCGCTCCAGCAAGGCCTGGGCGGCATCGCGCACGGCCGGCAGCAAGTCGGCGTCACGCATCAGGTCGGCGACCTTGAATTGCAGCAGGCCGGTCTGGCGGGTGCCGAGCATCTCGCCGGGGCCGCGCAGTTCCAGGTCCTTTTCGGCGATGACAAAACCGTCGTTGGTTTCGCGCATGATGCCCAGGCGCTGGCGGCCGATCTGCGACAAGGGAGGATGGTAGAGCATGACGCAATGGCTGGCGGCGCTGCCCCGACCAACGCGACCGCGCAGCTGGTGCAACTGGGCCAGGCCCAGGCGCTCGGGGTTCTCGATGATCATCAGGCTGGCATTGGGCACATCGACGCCGACTTCGATCACGGTGGTGGCCACCAGCAGCTGCAACTCTCCGGCCTTGAACTGGCCCATGACCTCGGCTTTTTCCGCCGGCTTCATGCGCCCGTGGATCAGGCCGACCCGCAGTTCGCCCAGGGCGCTGCTCAGGTCTTCGTAAGTGGTTTCCGCGGCCTGGCAGGTCAGCTCTTCGGATTCCTCGATCAGCGTGCACACCCAATAGGCCTGGCGCCCTTCGGCGCAGGCGGCGCGCACCCGCTCGATGACCTCGACGCGGCGCGAGTCGGTCACCAGCACGGTGTTCACCGGCGTGCGGCCTGGGGGCAGTTCGTCGAGGATCGAGGTGTCCAGGTCGGCGTAGGCGCTCATGGCCAGGGTCCGTGGAATCGGCGTGGCGGTCATGATCAGCTGGTGCGGGCACAGGCGTCCGCCCACGCCCTTCTGGCGGAGGGCCAGGCGCTGCTGCACGCCGAAGCGGTGTTGTTCGTCGATGATCACCAGCGCCAGGTTCTTGAACTGCACTTCGTCCTGGAACAGCGCGTGGGTGCCGACCACCATCGGCGCGCCGGCGGCGATCTGTTCCAGGGCCGCTGTGCGGTTCTTGCCCTTGAGCTTGCCGGCCAGCCAGGCGACTTCCAGCCCCAGCGGCTCGAGCCAGCGCTTGAAGGTGATGAAGTGCTGTTCGGCGAGGATCTCGGTCGGCGCCATCAGCGCCACCTGATAGCCGGCCTCCAGCGCCTGCAGGGCGGCAAGGGCGGCGACCACGGTCTTGCCGGCCCCCACGTCGCCCTGGATCAGCCGCAGCATCGGTTCTGGCTGGCTGAGGTCGTAGGCGATCTCGTTGCCGACCCGCTGCTGCGCCCCAGTGGGCGGAAAGCCGAGGTTCTTCAGGTACTGCGCCGGCAGCCGGGTAGCCTTGGGCAGCGCCGGGGCGAGTTGCGAGCGCAGGCTTTCGCGCAGGCGCTGCTGGGACAGCTGATGGGTCAGCAGTTCCTCGAACGCCAGGCGATGCTGTGCCCAATGGTGACCCAGGGCCAGCTCGTCGACATCGGCGTCGGCCGGCGGGTGGTGCAGGTAGCGAATCGCATCGTCCAGCGGCGCCAGCTGGTAGTCCCGCGCCAGCTCTTGCGGCAGCCAGTCCGGCAGGCTGCGCGGGCCGAGCAGGGCCAGGCTCTGCTGGCACAGCATGCGCAGGCGCTGCTGGGTCAGGCCTTCGGTGAGCGGGTAGATGGGGGTCAGGGTCTGGTCCACGGGCGGCGGTTCATCGCCGCTGATGGCGCGGTATTCCGGGTGGTAGATTTCCAGCCCCGAGGCGCCGGGACGGGCTTCGCCATAACAGCGCACGCGGGTGCCGCGCTTGAGGCCTTCCTTCTGCGCGTTGCTGAAATGGTAGAAGCGCAGGCTGAGCCCGCCGGTGCCGTCCTGCAGGCGCACCAGCAGGCTGCGGCGCTTGCCCATCACCACGTCGGCGCCGCTGACGGTGCCTTCGATCACCGCGTCCTGCCCGGGGCGCAGCGCGCCGATCGGCACCACGCGGGTACGGTCCTGATAACGCAGGGGCAGGTGGAACAGCACGTCCTGCAGGTTCTCCAGGCCGACCTTGGCCAGCTTTTCGGCCATGGCTTCGCCGACGCCCTTGAGTGCCGTGACCGGCACGTTCGACAGCTCAGTCATCGCGACGGCTTAACTCGCGGCAGGCGGCTTGGCCACCGAACACAGGCGGATCGAGTCGGCGAGGATCTCGATGGCTTTCGGCCGCGGGAAGCTGGCGCGCCAGGCGATCGCCACGGTGCGGAACGGCACGGGCGCGGTCAGCGGCCGCACTTCGATCACGCCCGGAGCGTAGTGATGGCTGTCCACCGCCGAGAGCGGCAGGATCGAGACGCCAAGGCCGGAAGCGACCATGTGGCGAATGGTTTCCAGGGAGCTGGATTCCACCGTGGTGTGCTTGGCGCCATCGTTGCCTTTGGCCAGGGTCGGGCAGGCCTCGAGTACCTGGTCGCGGAAACAGTGGCCTTCGCCCAGCAGCAACAGGCTCTTGTCGTTGAGCAGGTTGGCGTCGATGCTCTCTTTCTGGGTCCAGGGGTGGGTGCTTGGCATCAGCACGTAGAAGGGTTCGTCGTACAGCGGCAGAGTCAGCACGTCGGCTTCGTTGAACGGCAGGGCGATGATGATCGCGTCCAGTTCGCCGTTGCGCAGCTTGTCGCGCAGTACGTGGGTGAAGTTCTCTTCGATATACAACGGCATCTGCGGGGCGACCCGGTGCAGTTGTGGGATCAGGTGCGGGAACAGGTACGGGCCGACGGTGTAGATCGCGCCGACTTTCAGCGGGGCGGTCAGCTGGTTCTTGCCAGCCTGGGCCAGCTCGCGAATGCCCTGGGCCTGTTCGAGGACCTTTTGCGCCTGGGCGACAATGCCTTCGCCAACCGGTGTCAGACGTACCGCACTCTTGCTGCGCTCGAAAATCAGCACACCGAGTTCGTCTTCAAGCTTCTTCACGCCCACCGACAGGGTCGGCTGGCTGACATGGCAACGCTCGGCCGCGTGGCCGAAGTGCTGCTCTTGGGCGAGGGTAACGATGTAGCGTAATTCAGTAAGAGTCATAGCGGACGTCCATGAGGTTGCGGGCCAAGCATACCGGCTGCAATCGATAGACGCACGTTATCAGACTCAATGCTCGCTGTGACACTGGGCAATCCATGTTGCTCATGCCCGGAAAAGCAAAAAGGCACCTTGGGGTGCCTTTTTGCTGGGGATTACCTGTGCGTCATGCTCAGCGGCGACGTTTCTCCAGGGAGTAAACGAAGGGCGCGACGATCTCGATCGAGCCGTTGTTGAGCATGTCCGCCGGCGGCTTGGGCAGCGGCTGGGCGCGGCGGATCATTTCCAGGGTGGCCCGGTCCAGATCGGCGTTGCCCGAGCGTCCTACCAGTTCATAGGACAGCACGTTGCCTTGAGCATCGACCACGAAGCGCAGCCGGTTCAGGCCTTCCTTGCCGCGTGCCTGAGCGCCCGGCGGGTACTTCTTGTACTTGGCCAGGTGCGCCAGCAGCGTGCCTTGCCAGCTTTCCTTGGCGGCGATCTGGGCCGGCGACGGACCCGGAGCAGGTGCCGAGGACGGTGCCGCGGTGGGCGTCGGCGGAGCGTCGCTGGGCTTCTCTTCGCTCGGCTTTTCCTTCGGCGGTTCCGGCTTTTTCTCCACAGGCTTGGGCGGTTGTGGCTTGGGCTTGGGTTTGACCGGCTTGGGCACGGAAATCGTCGGCTTCGGCGCTTCCGCGAGTTTGGGCAGCGGCAACTCTTCGACCGGAGCCGGTGGCTGCGGTGGCGTCACGACCTTGGGCGGTGCAGGAGGAGGCGGTGCCGGAAGCGGCGCCAGCTCGACCATCATCGCCTGGGGTGGCAGCTCGACCGGCATGGGGGAGCTCCAGTTGAGCGCGAGCAGGATCGCGACCGCATGGACCCCCAGTACGATGGCCAGGCTACCGCTGTAACGCGTCAGTTTTTGGCGCGTCGTGATCATTTCTTGGTAGCCGTCTCAAGTCCGACCAGGCCGACCTTCAGGTATCCGGCGGCCCGCAGGGCATCCATCACGCTCATCAGGTCGCCGTAATCCACGCCTTTGTCGGCCTGGAAGAAGATCGTCGTGTCTTTTTTGCCATGGGTCTTGGCGTCGAGGGTGGCGCCGAGGGCTTCGGCTTTCACTTCGTCGTCGCCGAGGTACAGGCGTTGGTCGGCCTTGACGCTGAGAAACACCGGTTTCTCGGGGCGTGGCGCCGGTTTGGCCGTCGAGGCCGGGAGGTCGACCTTGATGTCCACGGTAGCCAGTGGCGCCGCGACCATGAAGATGATCAGCAGCACCAGCATCACGTCGATGAACGGCGTGACGTTGATTTCGTGGTTTTCGGCGAGATCGTCTTCTGCGCCTTCTTTCAAATGCAGGCCCATGGCGGATTACCCTACTTTGGCCACATGAGGTTGCGCAGAGCGCTCGGCGGTCGGCAGGTGATCGAGATCACGGCTGACCAGCAGCAGGACTTCTGCGGAAGCGTCGGAGACCTGGGCCTTGTAGCCGGCGATGGAGCGGGCGAAGACGTTGTAGATGACCACCGCCGGAATGGCCGCGACCAGGCCCAGGGCGGTTGCCAGCAGGGCTTCGGCGATGCCGGGGGCGACGACGGCGAGGTTGGTGGTCTGGGTTTTGGCGATGCCGATGAAGCTGTTCATGATGCCCCACACGGTACCGAACAGGCCGACGAAGGGCGCGGTGGAACCGATGGTGGCGAGCACGCCGGTGCCGCTGCTCATGTTGCGGCCGCAGGCGGCTACCAGGCGCTCGAGGCGGAAGCTGACGCGTTCCTTGATGCCTTCTTTCTCGCGGCTGTTGGCCGACAGGCGCATTTCTTCCAGAGCGTCGTGGACCAGCAGATTGGCCAGGGTGCCTTCTTTGGCGGCGGTGACGCTGGCTTCCTTGAGGGTGGTGGCCTTTTTCAGGTTGAGGATCTCACCGCGCAGGCGACGCTTGGCGCCCATCAGCTCGAAGCCTTTGGCGATCCAGATGGTCCAGGTGATGATCGAGGCGATGGCCAGGCCGATCATCACCAGCTTCACGATAATGTCGGCGTTCTGGTACATGCCCCAAGGGGACAGGTCGTGGGCCATACCCAGGGTGTTGTCCGCTTCGAGGACTTCAGGCGCGTCTTCGGCCGGTTCGCCTTCGGCGGGTGCCGGTACCGCAGCGACCGGAGTGGCTACCGGTGCCGTGGCATCGGCTGGCGCGTGGGCTGCCGCAGGTGTCGAGGCGCCAGTCGGGGCCTGCTCATCGGCGAAGGCCGCGGTCGGTGCCAGCAGCAGGCTGAACAGCAACGCTGCGGCCGCGCTCATGGCGCGCAGCGGGCTTGGGCGTTGGGTTGGCGAAGCGGGGAGTTGATTGCGTGTCATGCTGGCCGGACCTGAGAGGGAAAAGGGTAAGTGTCCTTCTAGGCCTCGCAGGGCCGAGAACAAATGGGCCGTCATTATTGCAACTAATTCTTGTTAACAGAAGTAATAGAGTATCTTTTTTTCTTTGATTGCTAGCCGCTCGTCCATTGCCGACGCTAGTCTGTGCCTTTCTGATAGGAGTTTTCTGATGTCCGCCCCTTCTGTTCTGATCGCTGGCTGCGGTGATGTCGGCAGCCGTCTGGCGAAGCAACTGCTGGCTGAAAACTGGCAGGTCTACGGCCTGCGGCGCAGGGTTGCGCAATTACCGGAAGGGGTGATTGGCGTGGCGGGCGATCTTTTCAGTGAGCAGTGTCCGGTAGCCTGGCCCACCACACCGCTGGATTACCTGGTGTACAGCGCGGCCGCTACCGAACATGACGAGGCGGGCTACCGCGCGGCCTATGTCGAGGGGCTGACCCATGTGCTGGGTTGGCTCAAGCAGAACGGGCAGTCGCCGAAGCGCCTGCTGTTCGTTTCCAGCAGCAGCGTCTATGGGCAGAAAGACGGCGAGTGGATCGACGAAACTTCGCCGGCGCAGGCCGACGGCTATTCCGGACGGCTGATGCTCGAGGCCGAGCAAGTGGCTTTGCAGAGCGGCATTCCAGCCAGCCTGGTGCGCCTGACCGGGATTTACGGCCCGGGGCGGGAATGGCTGTTGAGCCAGGTGCGCCAGGGGTATCGCGTGGCCATCGATCCGCCGCTGTATGGCAACCGCATTCATGCCGACGACGCTGCGGGGCTGTTGGCTTTCCTGCTGCAGGCCGATCGGCGCGGCGTGGCGCTTGAGGACTGCTACATCGGGGTCGACGATGCGCCAGCGCCTTTGGCCGAGGTGGTGGACTGGTTACGGGAGTACCTGGGCGTGACCGAGTGGGCGGAGAATTCGAGTGTGCGGCGCTCCGGCAGCAAGCGCTGCAGCAATGCCCGCGCCAAGGCCCTGGGCTGGGAGCCGCGTTATCCGAGTTTTCGCGAGGGCTATGCGGAGATTATCGAAGGGCAGGGCTGAATCGCGCTGGATAAAAAAAGGAGCCTTTCGGCTCCTTTTTGCTGGATCACTGTTTTTCCAGTAGCCACTGGCGCGTACCCGGGGTGAGGGAAGGTACCTCGTCCGCCTGGGAGGCGTTGATGGTCTGGAAGATCTCCAGCTGCTTGCCGTCGCGTGCGAAGATCCAGGGGTTGCCCTGGCCGTTGAGCTGCAGCCACAGGTTATCGTAGCCACCGCTCATCGACGCACAGTCGCCGGCGAGGCAGAGTGCGTAGCGATCGGCGCCCGGCAGGCCCATGACCTGGCCGTTGGACTGGAACAGCACGGTGCCGCCTTCGCCCGGGCCGTTGACGATTTTCCATTCGCCGCCCAGGTAGGCCGAGTACAGCGCGCGCTCGAAGTTGGCGCCCAGTGGCGCGCCTTCCGGTGCTGGCTCCTTGGGACGATCGAATACCTGTTCCGGCTCGTTGTCGTTGGCTTCTTGCAGCAGCTGTTTGCCGTCGCGGCTCAATGTGCTGGCGGAGCTGCCGTAGAAATCGATTTTCCAGGAGCCGGACTCTTCAGCCAGCACCTTGCCTTCGACGTTTTCGAAGCCGTTGGTGTAGCGCGCCTGACTGGCCTTGGTGTTGACGTCCCATTCCAGGTTCGGGCCGTAGCTTTGCAGGGCTTCGCGCAGCGGTCCGCCTTTGGCGGCGGCGTCGATGGCGACCTGGTTGATCCAGGTGCCACTGATGTCACGGTCGGCGGGATCGCTGGCACAGCCACCGAGGAACAGGGCGCACAACGAGAGGGCTAGCGCTTTGCGCATGAGGAAATCCTTTCAGAACGAAGACGGCGCGACCTGGGTAGCCGCGCCGGACGTATTACTCGATGACCAGGATGGCATCCATTTCAACCTGTGCGCCTTTTGGCAGGGCGGCAACGCCGATGGCGGCGCGGGCAGGGTAAGGCTGCTGGAAGTACTTGCCCATGATCTCGTTGACCTTGGCGAAGTGGCTCAGGTCGGTGAGGAAGATGTTGAGCTTGACGATGTCCTTGAACGAACCACCGGCGGCCTCGGCCACGGACTTGAGGTTCTCGAAGACCTGGACGGTCTGGGCTTCGAAGCCTTCCACCAGTTCCATGGTCTTTGGGTCGAGCGGGATCTGGCCGGACATGTAGACGGTGTTGCCTGCCTTGATCGCCTGGGAGTAGGTGCCGATCGCGGCGGGTGCCTTGTCGCTGGTGATAACGGTCTTGGTCATGAATGACTCCTTGTAATGGGCGGGCTATATAGCGAGCTATGCACGCATGCGAGTGATGCGGATGACCCCGGTCAGGGCGCGCAGTTTCTTGATCACGCGGGCCAGGTGCACGCGGTCGTGCACGCTGACCACCAGTTGGACCACGCTGATGCGACCATCCCGTTCGTCCATGCTGATTTTCTCGATATTGCCGTCGGCCGCGTTGACGCTGCTGGCCAGCAGGGCGATCAGGCCACGCTGGTGTTCCAGCTCGACGCGCAGCTCGACGTTGAATTCGCCGGTGACATCCTTGGCCCACGAAAGCTGGATGCATTTTTCCGGGTTGTGGCGGATTTCGCTGATGTTGCGGCAGTTGTCCAGGTGCACCACCATCCCTTTGCCCGCGGACAGGTGCCCGACAATCGGGTCGCCCGGGATCGGCGTGCAGCACTTGGCGTAGCTCAGGACCAGGCCTTCGGTGCCGCGAATGGCCAGCGGGCCTTCCGGGCTTGGCAGCTGTTCGCCTTCGCCGAGCAGGCGGCGGGCGACCACATAAGCCATGCGATTGCCCAGGCCGATGTCTTCCAGCAGGTCTTCGATCAGCTCCAGGCGATACTCGGTGAGCATCGCTTGCACGCGTTCGGCGGGGATCTTTTCCAGTGCGCTGTCGAAACCGTTGAGCACCTTGTTCAGCAGGCGTTCGCCCAGGCTAATGGACTCGGAGCGGCGTTGCAGTTTCAGGGCGTGGCGGATGTGGGTGCGAGCCTTGCCGGTGACCACGAAGTTGAGCCAGGCCGGGTTGGGGCGTGCGCCCGGGGCGCTGACGATTTCCACGGTGGAGCCGCTTTGCAGCGGTTCGGACAGCGGCGCCAGGCGGCGATTGATACGACAGGCGATGCAGCTGTTGCCCACATCGGTATGCACCGCATAGGCGAAGTCCACCGCCGTGGAGCCTTTGGGCAGCTCCATGATTCGGCCCTTCGGCGTAAACACGTAGACCTCGTCCGGGAACAGGTCGATCTTCACGCTTTCGATGAATTCCAGGGAGTTGCCGGCGCGTTGCTGCATCTCCAGCACGCCCTTGACCCACTGACGAGCCCGGGCATGGGTGCCCTTCGGCTGTTCGTCACCGCTGGATTTGTACAGCCAGTGGGCGGCGATGCCGTTGTTGGCCATCTCTTCCATTTCGCGGGTGCGGATCTGGATCTCGATCGGAACGCCGTGCATGCCGAACAGCGTCGTATGCAGCGACTGGTAGCCGTTGGCCTTGGGAATCGCGATGTAATCCTTGAAGCGACCCGGCAGTGGCTTGTACAGATTGTGTACGGCGCCGAGCACGCGGTAGCAGGTATCGACCTTGTCGACGATGATCCGGAACGCATAGACGTCCATGATCTCGTTGAAGGCCCGGCGTTTGCCGCGCATCTTCTTGTAGATGCCGTACAGGTGCTTCTGGCGGCCGCTGACTTCGCCCTGGATGCCGTCGATGGCCAGGCAGTGGCTCAAGGATTCTTCGATCTTGTTGACGATTTCCTTGCGGTTGCCCCGGGCGCGCTTGACCGCCTGGTAGATCCGCGCGGAACGCATCGGGTGCATGGCCTTGAACCCGAGGTCTTCGAATTCGATGCGAATGCTGTGCATGCCCAGGCGGTTGGCGATGGGCGCGTAGATCTCCAGGGTTTCCTTGGCGATCCGCCGGCGTTTTTCACCGGACAGCACTTCCAGGGTGCGCATGTTGTGCAGGCGGTCGGCCAGCTTGACCAGGATCACGCGGATGTCGCGCGCCATGGCCATGGCCATTTTCTGGAAGTTTTCCGCTTGGGCTTCGGCCTTGGTCTCGAAGTTCATCTGGGTCAGTTTGCTGACCCCGTCGACCAGTTCGGCCACGGTTTCACCGAACTGCGCGCAAAGCGCTTCTTTGGCGATACCGGTGTCTTCGATCACGTCATGCAGCATGGCTGCCATCAGGCTCTGATGGTCCATATGCATGTCGGCGAGAATATTTGCGACCGCTAATGGGTGCGTGACGTACGCCTCGCCGCTGCGACGGCGCTGACCGTCATGGGCTTGTTCGGCGTAGAAATACGCTCGGCGGACCAGATTGACCTGGTCCGTGCCGAGATAGGTCGATAAGCGATCGGCGAGGGCGTCTATGCTCGGCATGATGACTCCTGCCGTAAGCTGTGATCCCGCGCCGTGCTACGTCGACCAGGCATAGGCTTAGACGGCCTCGTTGGACTCGTCCTCGAAAGCAGCAAAAAGCGGTTCATCTTCAACGATTTCGGCTTCGGCGATAGCTGCGTAGTCGATCAGGCCTTCAGCGATTTCGCGCAGGGCGACGACGGTAGGCTTGTCGTTTTCCCATGCTACTTTCGGCTCTTTGCCGCCGGTTGCCAGTTGACGGGCACGCTTGGTAGAGAGCATGACCAGCTCAAAGCGGTTATCCACGTGTTCTAGACAGTCTTCAACGGTTACGCGGGCCATGGTCTTCCTCGTAGCAAATGCAATATGCGCGCTGCCCGGATGGGCGAGCGGACTCAACAGTTTAAAAAATCACCAGCGATTAGGGAAGCGCTGATTTTTTAACCAAGCTTTCCGACGCGCTACAAGTGCCAATGTAAAGCCCTTGCAGCGGTTTTGGGAAGTGCTATATCAGCCCAGCAATTCGGCGAGCAATTTGCCGAAACGCTGTTGTTGGCGCTTCTGCTGCAGCTGGTTGGTGCGGAAAATCGCCTTCAGATCGTCCAGCGCATGGGCGAAATCGTCGTTGATGATCAGGTAGTCATAGTCGACGTAGTGGCTCATCTCGCTGACGGCTTCGCGCATCCGGCCTTCGATGATCTCGTCGCTGTCCTGGCCGCGGTTGGTCAGGCGCTGGCGCAAGGCCTGCTGGGACGGCGGCAGGATGAAGATCGAGCGAGCCTGGGGCATCAGCTTGCGCACCTGCTCGGCACCTTGCCAGTCGATCTCCAGGATCAGGTCGTGACCTTCGTCCAGGGTCTGCTGCAAGTGGCTTTGGGAAGTGCCATAGAGATTGCCGAAGACTTCGGCGCGCTCGAGGAAGTCGCCGTGTTCGCCCATCTTCACGAACGTTTCACGCGAGACGAAGTGATAGTTCACGCCGTCCACTTCGCCCGGGCGCATGGCGCGGGTGGTGTGGGAAACGGAAACGCGGATCGACGGGTCGGCGTCGATCAAGGCCTTGACCAGGCTGGTCTTGCCCGCGCCCGAGGGGGCGGAAATGATGTAGAGGGTGCCGGTGCTGTGGTTCATGTCTGGGTAGCCTTACTCAATATTCTGTACTTGTTCGCGCATCTGCTCGATCAACACCTTGAGGTTGACCGCAGCCTGGGTGCTGCGCGGGTCGAAGGCCTTGGAGCCCAGTGTGTTGGCTTCGCGGTTGAGTTCCTGCATCAGGAAGTCCAGGCGCCGGCCGGCGGCGCCGCCGGACTTGAGCACGCGGCGCACTTCGATGATGTGGGTGCTCAGGCGGTCCAGTTCTTCGGCGACGTCGCTCTTCTGGGCGAGCAGCACCATTTCCTGTTCCAGGCGCGTCGGGTCCAGCTCGGCCTGCATGTCGGCGAAGCGGTCGAGCACTTTCTGGCGCTGGGTGGCGAGCATCTGCGGAACCAGTTCGCGCAGGGTCACGACGTCTTCCTCGATGGAGGTCAGGCGTTCGTTGATCAGTCGGGCCAGCTCCGCACCTTCGCGCTCGCGGCCGCTCTTCAACTCTTTCAGCCCCTGGTTGAACAGGCTCAGGGCTTCATTGTTCAGCGCCTGTGGGTCGCTGGCATCGGCCACCAGGACGCCGGGCCAGGCCAGCACTTCCAGTGGGTTCAGCGCTGCCGGCTGCTTGATCAGGCTGGCAACGGACTCGGCTGCCGCCACCAGTTGCGCGGCGCGCTCTCGGTCGACCTGCAGTGGTTTGCCGGTGGTTTCTTCGGTGAAGCGCAAGGTGCATTCGAGCTTGCCGCGCGACAGCCCCTGGCGCAGCGCCTCACGGACTGCGCCTTCCAGATCGCGAAAGGACTCCGGCAAGCGCAGGTGCGGTTCCAGGTAACGGCTGTTGACCGAGCGCAGTTCCCAACTCAGGGTGCCCTGAGTGCCGGCCCGTTCTACCCGGGCGAAGGCGGTCATGCTGTGCACCATGGAGGTACCTCCGATACAGGTCCGCCACCAACCGCGGAGGGTTGCACGGGCCCGATATGAATGAATTGAAGCCGACAGGCTGCGAAGGCGCAGGATTGTAGCGCAGTGCGGTGGATGCTCCCAAACTGCGGGTGTGACAAAGCGCTGCGGAGCGACCGGAGGGCCATTCCAGAGGTGTCGCCGACGGGCCGGGGTTTTTAGAACTGCCCAGGCAAGGCCGCGGGCCCTATAATGATCGGCAGTTTTCCGTCCCCGTACAGGTATTTCCCTATGAAACGTCCAAGTGGTCGCGCTGCCGATCAGCTCCGCTCGATCCGCATCACCCGCAACTACACCAAACACGCCGAGGGATCTGTACTGGTCGAGTTCGGTGATACCAAAGTGATCTGCACGGTCAGCGTCGAGAACGGCGTGCCCCGCTTCCTCAAGGGCCAGGGCCAGGGTTGGTTGACCGCCGAATACGGCATGCTGCCGCGTGCCACCGGCGAGCGTAACCAGCGTGAAGCCAGTCGCGGCAAGCAAGGCGGTCGTACCCTGGAGATCCAGCGTCTGATCGGTCGTTCCCTGCGCGCCGCGCTGGACATGACCAAACTGGGCGACGTCACCCTGTATGTCGACTGCGATGTGATCCAGGCAGACGGCGGTACCCGTACCGCGTCGATCACCGGTGCCATGGTGGCCCTGGTGGATGCGTTGAAAGTGATCAAGAAGCGTGGCGGCCTGAAGGGCGGCGACCCGATCAAGCAAATGATCGCGGCGGTGTCCGTGGGCATGTACCAGGGCGAGCCGGTGCTGGATCTGGATTACCTGGAAGACTCGGCGGCCGAGACCGACCTCAACGTGGTCATGACCAGCACCGGCGGTTTCATCGAAGTCCAGGGTACTGCCGAAGGCGCGCCGTTCCAGCCGGAAGAGCTGAACGCCATGCTGGCGCTGGCCAAGAAAGGCATGAGCGAGATCTTTGAATTGCAACAGGCAGCCCTGGCTGACTGATGGCCCGGTAGCTTTCAGCAAGGAGAGCAGCATGAACGACGACCAGCTTCCGCAACCTGTCCCGAGCCATGAGGTGCGTCAGTGGGCGATGTTCTGTCACCTGTCGGCCTTGCTGGGCATCTGGATTCCGTTCGGTACCCTGATCGGCCCGCTGGTGCTCTGGCAGATGAAGCGCGAGACGGACCCGTTCATCGATGCCCAGGGCAAGGAGGCGCTGAACTTTCAGATCACCGTGGCCCTGGCCTCGCTGGTCTGCTTCCTGCTGATGGTGGTGCTGGTGGGTTTCCTGCTCTTTGGTCTGCTGGCGATCGGCGCCCTGGTGCTGACCATCATCGCCGGGGTCAAGGCCAATGAAGGGGTGGCGTACCGCTACCCCTTCACCTGGCGATTGATCAAGTAGGACGAGCGCCCACAAAAAAGCCGACAGCGATGTCGGCTTTTTTGTGGCTGCGAAAAGACGCTTAGATGGTCAGCGTCCAGTCGTAGTCCACGATCAGCGGCGCGTGCTGCGAGAAGCGCGGCTGGCGTGGCAGGCGTGCGCTGCGCACAAAGCGACGCAGGCCCGGGGTCAGCAACTGATAGTCGAAGCGCCAACCCAGGTTGAGCATTTCGGCCTGTTCGTTGTCCGGCCACCAGCTGTATTGATCGCCTTCGCGGCTGACTTCGCGCAGGGCGTCGACATAACCCATGTTGCCGACAATCTCGTCCATCCAGGCACGCTCAGGCGCCAGGAAACCCGGAGATTGCTGGCTGTCACGCCAGTTCTTGATATCCAGCTTCTGTTGCGCCACGTACAGCGAGCCACAATAAATGTACTCGCGACGTTTGCGCCGCTGTTTATCCAGGTAACGGGCGAAGTCGTCCATAAGCTTGAACTTCTGGTTCAAGTCTTCATCGCCGTTCTGCCCGGAAGGAAGCAGCAAGGTCGCGATGCTGACCTTGTCGAAATCGGCTTGCAGGTAGCGCCCGTAGCGGTCGGCCGTCTCGAAGCCGAGACCGCTGATGACAGCCTTCGGTTGCAACCGCGAATACAAAGCCACACCGCCTTGGGCGGGAACTTCGGCATCGCAGGCATAAAGGAAGTAGCCATCCAGTTGGAAGGCTGGATCGTCCAGTTCAAAGGCGGAGGCGCGGGTGTCCTGCAGGCAGATGACGTCGGCATTCTGTGCTTGCAGCCAACTGAGCAAACCTCGCTCCACTGCAGCCTGAATACCATTGACGTTCACACTGATGATCCGCATAAATGGCCCCAAAAATCACGTGCGTGTATGATACCCGAGGTCTACCTAATTAGCTAAATCCGTGGTATTTGGGGCTTTTTCATGCAGGCGTATCAGCGCGATTTCATTCGTTTTGCCATCGATCGCGGGGTTTTGCGCTTCGGTGAGTTCACCCTGAAGTCCGGGCGTACCAGTCCTTACTTCTTCAATGCCGGCCTGTTCAACAGCGGTTCGGCCCTGGCGCAGCTGGGGCGTTTTTATGCCGCGGCGATTGTCGACAGCGGCATTTCTTTCGACGTGCTTTTCGGCCCTGCGTACAAAGGCATTCCTTTGGCGGCGGCGACGGCCGTGGCCTTGGCCGAGCATCATCAGCACGATCTGCCATGGTGCTTCAACCGCAAGGAAGCCAAGGCTCACGGAGAAGGCGGCAGCCTGGTCGGCGCGCCATTGACTGGCGATGTGCTGATCATCGACGACGTGATCACCGCAGGCACCGCTATTCGCGAAGTGATGCAGATCATCGAATCCCAGGAAGGCGCCAAGGCGGCGGGTGTGTTGATCGCCCTGAACCGTCAGGAGCGTGGCAACGGTGAGTTGTCGGCGATCCAGGAGGTCGAGCGCGACTTCGGCATTCCGGTGGTGAGCATCGTTTCCCTGACCCAGGTCCTGCAGTTCCTGGCGGACGACCCGGTGCTCAAGCAACATCTGCCGGCGGTGGAAGCCTACCGCGCGCAATTCGGCGTCTGACCCTGTTTTGTAGGTGCGAGGCTTGCCCGCGATTGCGGTGCATCAGGTTACACCGCTATCGCGGGCAAGCTCCGCTCCTACAGAAGGCGCAATAAAAAGACCCCGCCTGGCTTGGCCAGGCGGGGTCTTTTTATTTGCAGCGCTTAAGGACGCTTGCGATTGCTGATCAGGGTGCCGACACCGGTATCGGTGAAGATCTCCAGCAGAATCGCATTGGGTACGCGACCGTCGATGATCAACGAGCTGCCCACGCCACCCTGTACCGCTTCCAGCGCGCAACGAATCTTCGGCAGCATGCCGCCGTAGATGGTGCCGTCTTCGATCAGGGCATCGACCTGCTGGGTGGTCAGGCCGGTCAGGACCTTGCCCGACTTGTCCATCAGGCCGGCGATGTTGGTCAGCAGCATCAGCTTCTCGGCTTTCAGCGCCTCGGCCACCTTGCCGGCCACCAGGTCGGCGTTGATGTTGTACGACTCGCCGTTGGCGCCGACGCCGATCGGGGCGATCACCGGGATGAAGTCACCTTTGACCAGCAGGTTCAGCAGGTCGGTGTTGATCCCGACCACTTCGCCCACGTGGCCGATGTCGATGATTTCCGGGGTGGTCATTTCCGGCGTCTTGCGGGTGACGGTGAGCTTCTTCGCGCGAATCAGCTCCGCGTCCTTGCCGGTCAGGCCGATGGCGCTGCCGCCATGACGGTTGATCAGGTTGACGATGTCCTTGTTCACCTGGCCGCCGAGGACCATCTCCACCACATCCATGGTCGCCGCGTCGGTGACGCGCATGCCATCGATGAAGTGGCTTTCGATGGACAGGCGCTTGAGCAGGTCACCGATTTGCGGGCCGCCGCCGTGTACCACCACCGGGTTGATCCCGACAGCCTTCATCAGCACGATGTCGCGGGCGAAGCCGGTCTTCAGCTCCTCGCTTTCCATCGCGTTGCCGCCGTATTTGATCACCAGGGTCTTGCCGACATAGCGGCGAATATAAGGCAGCGCTTCGGACAGGACCTTGGCGGTATTGGCGGCGGCATCGCGTTCGAGGGTCATTCAGGGCTCCGGCACTTCAATAAAGGCGCTTGAAGAAAATCAAAACGGTAGTTGGAGGTCAGGTGCAACACGTTTCAGCTGGGTGTGGAACACATCCTTGATGCGCTGCAGTTCGGCTTCGTCATCGGCTTCGAAGCGCAGTACCAGCACCGGCGTGGTGTTGGAGGCGCGAACCAGGCCCCAGCCTTTGGGGTAGTCGACTCGTACGCCGTCGATGGTGGTCAGGTCGGCGCCTTCGCCCCATTGCGCGTCGTGCAGCGCATCAATGATGCTGAATTTGCTCTCTTCGGTCACATGGATATTGATTTCCGGCGTAGAAATATCGTTCGGGAAGGTGGCAAACAGCTCTTCCGCGTTGGATTTTTCCTTGCTGAGGATCTCCAGCAGCCGCGCGGCGCTGTAGATGCCGTCGTCGAAACCGAACCAGCGTTCCTTGAAGAAGACATGGCCGCTCATTTCGCCGGCCAGCAACGCGCCGGTCTGCTTCATTTTCTTTTTGATCAACGAGTGGCCGGTCTTCCACATGAGTGGGCGACCGCCGTATTCCTTGATCAGCGGGATCAGGCGGCGGGTGCATTTGACGTCGAAGATGATCTCCGCGCCCGGGTTGCGCGCTACCACGTCCTTGGCGAACAGCATCAACAGGCGATCGGGGAAGACGATGCTGCCGGTGTTGGTCACTACGCCGACGCGGTCGCCGTCGCCGTCGAAGGCCAGGCCGATATCGGCGTTGGTTTCGGCGACCTTGGCGATCAGGTCTTCCAGGTTCTCGGGCTTGCCCGGATCCGGGTGATGGTTGGGGAAGTTGCCGTCCACTTCGCAGAACAGCGGGATGACTTCGCAGTTCAGCGCTTCGATCAGCTGAGGCGCGATAACGCCGGCCGCGCCGTTACCGCAGTCGACCACCACCTTCAGGCGACGGGCGAGTTTGACGTCGGCAGTGATTTCCTTGCCGTAGCGATCGAGGATGTCGACCTTGGTGATGCTGCCCTGGCCGCTGCTCAGGTTGTTGGTCTTGAGGCGATCGTGCAGGGCCTGGATCTGTTCGTTGGCCAGGGTATCGCCGGCGATGACGATCTTGAAGCCGTTGTAGTTCGACGGGTTGTGGCTACCGGTCAGCATCACCCCGGATTTGCCAGCCAGCACGTTGGCCGCGTAATACAGCGCCGGTGTCGGTACCAGGCCGACATCGCTGACGTGGCAGCCACTGTCGTGCAGGCCCTGGATCAGTTGCTCCACCAGCTCAGGGCCGGACAGGCGACCGTCACGGCCTACGCAAACGTTGGGTTCGCCCTGGGCCAGGCTCTCGGAGCCAATGGCGCGACCGATCCAGTAGGCGGTTTCAGCGTTCAGGGTTTCCGGAACGGTTCCGCGAATGTCGTAAGCGCGAAAGATGCTTTCAGGGAACTTGGGTGCGACTTGGGCTGCATTGCTCATCACTGGGGGTGCTCCGTCTAAAAGGGGGCAGGACAGGCCGGAATACTGACCGGAAGGCTCAAACTGAAGGGTATGACGGTGTTTTTGCCCTTGGGTTCATGGTGCAAAAATGCCATCTGATGAGCGTCAGCTCTTTTCAATCACCTTGTACCGTGATTCCGGGTGCTTGAGTCCGCGAATAAATCTGCTGAGTTTTTCGTGCTGAAACACAACCCACCAATCTTAGGCGAGCCGCTGGCGCGGCCCGGATTTTTTGCTCAATGGCTGCCGGAGTGACCGAAACCACCCGCGCCACGCTGGCTTTCGTCGAAGGCTTCGACCACTTCGAAGTGCGCCTGGACCACAGGTACCAGCACCAGCTGGGCAATGCGTTCGCCCACCGCGATGTTGAACGCGGTCTGGCCACGGTTCCAGCAGGAGACCATGAGTTCGCCCTGGTAATCGGAATCGATCAGGCCGACCAGGTTGCCCAGGACGATGCCGTGCTTGTGACCCAGGCCGGAGCGCGGCAGGATCAGCGCGGCGAGGCCAGGATCGCCGATGTAGACGGACAGGCCGGTAGGAATCAGCAGGGTCTGGCCTGGTTCCAGGATGGTGTCCTGCTTGAGCATGGCGCGCAGGTCGAGGCCGGCGGAGCCTGGCGTGGCGTACTGCGGCAGAGGGAATTCGTTGCCGATGCGTGGGTCGAGGATCTTGGCTTGTAAAGCGTGCATGCGAGTTAAACCTGGTTCAGCCGTTCGGCGATGAAAGAGATCAGTTGGCGGGCAATCTTGCCCTTGCTGGTCTGGGCGAAGAGAGTTGCGTGCAACTCCCGGTCAATCACGCTGCAGGCGTTTTCCTCGCTGTTGAAGCCAATGCTCGGGTTGGCCACGTCGTTGGCGACGATCAGGTCGAGGTTCTTGTCTTTGAGTTTGCGCGCAGCGTAGTCGAGCAAGTGTTCGGTTTCAGCGGCGAAGCCGACGCTGAACGGACGGTCGGGGCGGGTGGCGATGGTGGCCAGGATGTCCGGGTTGCGCACCATCTGCAGCAGCAGGCCGTCGCCGTTCGTAGGGTCTTTCTTCAATTTCTGTGGGGCGACGACTTCCGGGCGGTAGTCCGCGACCGCGGCCGAGGCGATGAACAGGTCGCACGGGATGGCGGCCTCACAGGCAGCGAGCATGTCGCGGGCGCTGACCACGTCGATGCGGGTCACGCGATCCGGGGTCGGCAGGTGCACCGGGCCGGTGATCAGGGTCACCCGGGCGCCGGCTTCGACCGCGGCTTCAGCCAGGGCAAAGCCCATTTTTCCGGAGCTGTGGTTGGTGATGTAGCGCACCGGGTCGATGTTTTCCTGGGTCGGACCGGCGGTGATCAGCACATGTTTACCGGTCAGTGCCAGGTGCTGGAAGCAGTCGGCGGCGCACAGCGCCAGATCGTTGGCCTCGAGCATGCGGCCCAGGCCGACGTCGCCACAGGCCTGGCTGCCGGAAGCCGGGCCGAAGACTTTCAGGCCACGGCTTTGCAGCAGTTGGGTGTTGGCCTGGGTGGCAGGGTCGCGCCACATGGCCTGGTTCATGGCCGGGGCGATGGCGACGGTGGCATCGGTGGCCAGGACCAGGGTGGTCAGCAGGTCGTCGGCGATGCCTTGGGCCAGGCGGGCGATCAGGTCGGCCGTGGCCGGGGCGATCAGCACCAGGTCGGCCCACTTGGCCAGTTCGATATGGCCCATGGCGGCTTCGGCCGCGGGGTCGAGCAGGTCCAGGTGGACCGGGTGCCCGGACAGGGCCTGCATGGTCAGCGGGGTGATGAATTCACTGCCGCCACGGGTCATGACCACACGCACTTCCGCGCCGTGGTCGAGGAGTCGGCGAACCAGCTCGGCGCTCTTATAGGCAGCGATGCCGCCGCCGACGCCGAGAACGATGCGTTTCCGATACAGCCGCTGCATAGGCCTGCCTTTCAGTTCAATGATTGCTGCGTGTAACACCCCCTCCCCAGGGGAAATTCCACGCAAAAAGATGGGCTAAGATAGCACAGCGACCGCTATGGAACAGCGGCGCCCACACACATGGAGGTGCTATGAGCATTCGCGACTGGCCTGCGGCGGAGCGCCCGCGGGAGAAGCTTCTCGAGCAGGGCGCGCTGGCCCTTTCCGACGCCGAATTGCTGGCGATCTTCCTGCGCACCGGGGTCGCCGGAAAAAGCGCGGTCGACCTGGCGCGACACCTGTTGCATCAGTTCGGCAGCCTGCGTGGCCTGCTCGAGGCGGATCAATTGACCTTCAGCCGGCAACTGGGCCTGGGCCCGGCCAAGTTCGCGCAATTGCAGGCGGTGCTGGAAATGGCGCGGCGGCATCTGGCGGAAAAGCTCAGTCGCAATTCGGTGCTGGAAAGCCCGGTGGCGGTCCGCGACTACCTCAAGGCGATGTTGCGGCATGAGCCGCATGAGGTCTTCGGCTGCCTGTTTCTCGACTCCAAACACCGAGTGCTGGCGTTCGAGGCGCTGTTCCAGGGCTCCATCAACACCACCAGCGTCTATCCACGGCAGGTGGTCAAGCGTGCCCTGGCGCATAACGCGGCAGCCTTGATCCTGTGTCACAACCATCCTTCGGGCGTGTCCGAGCCGAGCCAGGCGGATCGGGTGCTGACCCGCAGGCTCACGGAAGCGCTGGACCTGGTGGATGTGCGCGTACTCGACCATTTCATCGTCGGCGAGGGCGAGCCGCTGTCGATGGCCGAGTACGGCTGGATGTAGCCCTCGGTCAGGGTTTGAGGCTGACCTTCGAGTAATCCTGGCGACCGAACGGGCTAACCTGATAACCCTGGACATCCTTGCGCGTCAGGGCGAAGGCGGTCGGATGGGCCAGCGGTAGCCACAGGGCCTGCTGCTGGATCTGGGTTTGCGCCTGCTGGTAGAGCTTGCTGCGCACGCCCTGCTCGGTGGTGGTCTTGCCGGCGGTGATCAGCTTGTCCAGGCCTGGGTCGCAGTAGCGGGCGAAGTTGGTCCCGGACTTCACGGCCGCGCAGGTGAACTGCGGGGTGAGGAAGTTATCCGGGTCGCCGTTGTCGCCGGCCCAGCCCATGAACAGCAGGTCGTGCTCGCCGGCCTTGGCCCGACGGATCAGTTCGCCCCATTCGATCACGCGGATCTCTGCCTGGATCCCGACTTCCGCCAGGTCTGCTTGCAGCTGTTGCGCGCCCAGGCTTGGGTTGGGGTTCAGCAAACTGCCGGAAGGGCGGGTCCAGATCGTGGTCTGGAAGCCGTCCTTCAGGCCGGCCTTGGCCAGCAGCTGGCGCGCTTTCGCCGGGTCGTGGGCGTAGCCCGGCAACTCCTTGGCGTAGCTCCAGGTGTTGGGCGGGAAGGGGCCGTTGGCGGGTTCCGCGGTGTTTTCGAAGACCGCTTTCAGGTAGTTGGCCTTGTCGAAGGCGAGGTTGATGGCCTGGCGCACTTCAGGTTTGTCCAGCGGTGGGTGCTGGCTGTTGATAGCAACGAACGCAGTCATGAAAGCCGCGGTTTTCTCGACTTTGAGCGCAGGCTCTTCAAGCGCAGCGGTCACGTCCAGCGGCTTGGGCGACAGGGCGATCTGGCATTCGTTGCGGCGCAGCTTCTGCAGGCGCACGTTGGCGTCCGGGGTGATGGCGAAGATCAGCGAGTCCACCGCCGGCTTGCCGGCAAAGTAGTCGGGGTTGGCCTTGTAGCGGATCGATGCGTCTTTCTGGAAACGGCCGAAAACGAAGGGGCCGGTGCCGATCGGCTGGCTGTTGAGCTTGTCCTGGGTGCCGGCCTTGAGCAACTGGTCGGCGTATTCGGCGGAGTAGATCGACGCAAACCCCATGCTCAGGGTGGCGAGGAAGGTCGAGTCGGCATGGTCGAGGGTGAAGCGCAGGGTCAGCGGGTCCAGTGCGTCGATCTTCTTGATCAGCGCCGGCAGCTGCAGCGACTGGGCATGGGGATAGCCGCTCTGCGCCACTTTATGCCAGGGGTTGGCCGGGTCGAGCATGCGGTCGAAGCTGTACTTCACGTCTTCGGCGGTCAGCTCGCGGCTCGGGTTGAAGTACGCGGTGCGGTGAAACTTCACTTTCGGGTGCAGCTTGAACACATAGGTCAGGCCGTCGGCCGAGACTTCCCAGCTGTCGGCCAGGCTCGGTACCACCTTGCCGCTGTTGGCGTCGAACTCCACCAGGCGATTCATCAGCACATCGGCCGAGGCATTGGTGGTGGTCAGCGAGTTGTACTGCACTACGTCGAAACCTTCCGGGCTGGCCTCGGTGCACACACTTAATGCGGCGGCGTGGGCCAGCGGGCTCAGAAGAAGAGGGGCGAACAGGAGCGGGAGGGCAGCGAGGCGCATGTTTGGCTTCCTTTGCAGATCGAAGGCCCATCTGCGAGTGCAGTCTGGAAAAGGCTTACCCTAGTGGCCTCGCTGGAAAATGACTATCCCCTTTTTTGGCCTGCGGGCCGGAAAGCTTTGCGTTTATTGCTGCGCCAAGCCTCTCTGCGGCCGGCTGTCATGGTCACATCAGGCATAAATTGACAGAGGTTTTTCCCATATATTGACCTGGAGTGACCGGCACAGCGGCTGTTCATGCTGGTTTTACCGCCTGTTTCGTCCACGGAAAATGTATTCTGCGACGAGCGGTCAGGCATGGCGCCAGCCTTTGGTGCAGGCATCCGGAGCCAGAAAACAGGGACTTTTCGAAATCCAAAGCACAGCGGCTGTTGTTGCTACGGGGTCTTTCTGGTATAAAGCAGCGCTCTTTTCTAGGGGCCCGGTTCCTTCGCTTGTAGGTGTAGCCGGTAAGACCCTAAAGAAACGCGGCGCCTGGCGCCAAATGACTGAGAGATTAAGCGGCCAACCCATGCCGGGTTGGGCATGTGGTTTTAGAGGGCTGAGGCATGTCGAGAGTCTGTCAAGTTACCGGTAAGGGTCCGGTGACTGGGAATAACATTTCCCACGCAAACAACAAAACCCGTCGTCGTTTCCTGCCGAACCTGCAGCATCACCGCTTCTGGGTTGAGTCCGAGAAACGTTTTGTGCGTCTGCGCGTATCTGCCAAAGGCATGCGTATCATCGACAAGCGTGGCATTGATGTCGTGCTGGCCGAACTTCGTCGCGATGGCAAGGTTTAAGGGAGCTAATCATGCGTGAATTGATTCGTTTGATTTCGAGCGCCGGTACTGGTCACTTCTACACTACCGACAAGAACAAGCGCACTACTCCGGACAAAATCGAGATCAAGAAATATGATCCGGTTGTTCGTAAGCACGTGATCTACAAGGAAGGCAAAATCAAGTAATTGATTTTTCTTCTGACAAAAAAACCCGCCTTCAAGCGGGTTTTTTTGTGCCTGGGGTTCAGGCTTTCGGTTCGAAGATCACATAGATCTTGCGGCACGGTTCCAGCACCTCCCAGGTGCCCTTGAAGCCAGCGGGAATGACGAAGCGATCGCCGGCGCGCAAGGTCTTGGCATTGCCTTCGCCGTCACGCAGGACCGAAACCCCCTGCACGATCTCGCAGTATTCATGCTCGGTATAACTCACCGTCCACTGGCCGACCGCGCCTTCCCACACCCCGGCGTTCATCTGGCCGCACGGGCTGTTGTAGTGGTTGAACACGGTTTGCTCAGGGTCGCCCTTGAGGACTTTTTCCTGGGCGGGGCGGTACCGCTCGGGCGCAGTGTTGGCCTGATTGAAGTCGACGATGTCCTGGATGCTCATGCTGGTATTCCCCCCTGATTGCGCTGTGTGTGGCTGGAAAGCCCAAAGTCTATGTTTATTAAAATGAACATAGCAATGGCGTTTGCCTGGCCTCTGTCAAATATATTGAAACTTCGGGTGCCGCTGGTTTAGGGTGGCGAATGCCATGGGCCGAAGCAGGCTGGCCGGGCAGAATTCCTGAAGGTGCCGGCATCGATCGCGTGGCGCCTGTATCCAACAAGAGGAGGACACTCGCATGACCACCCTGACTCGAGCCGACTGGGAACAACGCGCCCGCGAACTGAAAATCGAAGGCCGCGCCTACATCAATGGCGAATACACCGCTGCCGTTTCCAACGAAACCTTCGAATGCATCAGCCCGGTCGATGGCCGTCTGCTGGCCAGTATTGCCAGCTGTGACGCCGCCGACGCGCAACGTGCCGTGGAAAACGCCCGCGCCACCTTCAACTCCGGCGTCTGGTCGCGCCTGGCGCCGGCCAAGCGCAAAGCCGCCATGATTCGTTTTGCCGGCCTGCTGAAAAAACACGCCGAAGAACTGGCCCTGCTTGAAACCCTGGACATGGGCAAGCCGATCAGCGACTCCCTGGGCATCGACGTTCCAGGCGCGGCGCAAGCGCTGAGCTGGAGCGGCGAAGCCATCGACAAGATCTACGACGAAGTCGCCGCCACGCCTCACGACCAGCTGGGCCTGGTGACTCGCGAGCCGGTGGGCGTGGTCGGCGCCATCGTGCCGTGGAACTTCCCGTTGATGATGGCCTGCTGGAAACTCGGTCCGGCACTGTCCACCGGTAACTCGGTGATCCTCAAGCCGTCGGAAAAATCGCCGCTGACCGCTATCCGTATCGCTGCCCTGGCCGTCGAGGCCGGGATCCCGGCCGGCGTGCTCAACGTGTTGCCAGGTTATGGCCACACCGTGGGCAAGGCCCTGGCCCTGCACATGGACGTCGATACCCTGGTGTTCACCGGTTCGACCAAGATCGCCAAGCAGCTGATGGTCTACTCCGGCGAATCGAACATGAAGCGCGTCTGGCTGGAGGCGGGCGGCAAGAGCCCGAACATCGTGTTCGCCGATGCCCCCGACCTGAAGGCCGCGGCCGAATCTGCGGCCAGCGCCATTGCCTTCAACCAGGGCGAAGTCTGCACCGCCGGTTCGCGCCTGCTGGTGGAGCGTTCGATCAAGGATAAATTCCTGCCGCTGGTGATCGAGGCCCTCAAGGGCTGGAAGCCGGGCAACCCGCTGGACCCGGCCACCAACGTCGGTGCGCTGGTGGATACCCAGCAGATGAACACCGTGCTGTCATACATCGAGTCCGGCCATGCCGATGGCGCCAAGCTGGTGGTGGGCGGCAAGCGCACCCTGCAGGAGACTGGCGGGACCTATGTTGAGCCGACCATCTTCGACGGCGTCAGCAACGCGATGAAGATCGCCCAGGAAGAGATCTTCGGCCCGGTGCTCTCGGTCATCGCCTTCGACACAGTGGAAGAAGCCATCCAGATCGCCAACGACACGCCTTATGGTCTGGCCGCGGCGGTATGGACGGCCAATATCTCCAAGGCCCACCTGACCGCCAAGGCGCTGCGTGCCGGCAGCGTCTGGGTCAACCAGTACGACGGTGGCGACATGACCGCGCCGTTCGGCGGCTTCAAGCAGTCGGGCAACGGTCGCGACAAGTCGCTGCATGCGTTCGACAAGTACACCGAGCTGAAGGCGACCTGGATCAAGCTGTAATTCAAGGGGCGCGGATATCGGGCGTCTGAACAGACGCCATGCCGCACACCGTTAGCCGATCCATATCGCAGCCGGACTTTCCGCAAGGGAGGTCCGGCTGCGTTGTCTCTGTCATGAAAAAAAACATCCACAGGAGCGTGGAAATGCGCTGGGCAACTTACTTCGCCGTTTTGGCGGCTGTGCTGAGTGTGGGCCTGGCTCTGGGCGTGAGCATGCCGTTGGTGTCGTTTCGCCTGGAGAGCTGGGGTTATGGACCCTTTGCAATCGGGGTGATGGCCTCGATGCCGGCGATTGGCGTCTTGCTCGGGGCGAAGGTTTCCAGCCGTCTGGCGGCGCGCTTCGGTACGGCGGGGCTGATGCGCCTGTGCCTGTGGGGCGGGGCGATCTCCATTGGCCTGCTGGCGCTGTTGCCGAGTTATCCCCTGTGGCTGGTGCTGCGGCTGATGATTGGCGTGGTGCTGACCATCGTCTTCATTCTCGGCGAAAGCTGGATCAACCAGTTGGTGGTGGAGCAGTGGCGCGGTCGCCTGGTGGCGTTGTATGGCAGCAGCTACGCCCTGAGCCAGTTGGCTGGCCCGCTGCTGCTGGGGGCCTTGGGCACCGAGCATGACTACGGTTTCTGGGTGGGCGTCGTGCTGCTGGTGGTGTCGCCCTTGCTGCTGATGGGCCGTAGCGGCGCGCCGAGCAGCGAGTCCTGCAGCGTGACCTTCGGCGACCTGTGGCGGTTCTGCCGCGGACTGCCGGCCATTGGCTGGGCGGTGGCGCTGTTCGCCGCGTTTGAAGCGATGATCCTGACCCTGCTGCCGGTCTATTGCCTGCGCCAGGGGTTTACCGAAGACATCGCCCTGGCGATGGTCAGCACCGTGGTGGTGGGCGATGCCTTGTTGCAGTTGCCGATTGGCGCCCTGGCCGACCGCGTATCGCGGCGCGCCTTGTTTGCCGGCTGTGCGGTGATCCTGCTGCTGTCGAGCCTGGCCATTCCGTTGTTGCTCGACACCCTGCTGATCTGGCCGCTGTGGGTGCTGTTCGGCGCCAGCGCCGGTGGCCTGTTCACCTTGTCGTTGATTCTGATCGGCGAACGCTACCGCGACGATGCGCTGGTGCGCGCCAATGCCCACGTCGCCCAGCTGTGGGGCATCGGCTGCCTGATCGGGCCGCTGGTGGCGGGTGCGGGCAGCCAATGGATCAGCGGGCATGCCTTGCTGTTGCTGATGGCGGCCGGGGCCCTGGGGCTGATTGTGCTGTTGTTGCGTGAAGGCGCGTTTGGCGTGGCCCAGCCACAAACCCTGTAGGAGCGAGGCTTACCCGCGATGACGGAGTTACATTCAATCAAGATGTTGCCTGTCAGCCCCTCATCGCGGGCAAGCCTCGCTCCTACAAGGGCGGCGCTCAGAGCATCCGTTCGAGGCCGATGGTATTGCTCATCCAGGCATTGAAGCGCCGCCACCAGCTGCCCGGCTCGCGGGTCAGGGTGTGCAGTTGCTGGTTGTCTTCGGTGACCCAGACCAGCTTGCCGTCCTGCAGCTTCGCTTCGTAGCTCAGGGCCGGCGCCATGCCTTGCAGCGCCAGGCTGCGAACGCGTTCGGCCAGCTCGGGGCTGTCCACCAGCACCCCGACTTCGGTGTTCCACAGCACCGAGCGCGGGTCGAAATTGAAGGAGCCGATAAAGGACTTCTGGCGATCGAAAATCATCGCCTTGCTGTGCAGGCTGGAGTCCGAGCCAGGATACGAGCCACTGTGGAACAGATGAGGACCGCTGCCGCCGCCGTTACCGGGTTGGCGCCGCAGTTCGTAGAGTTTCACGCCGTGTTGCAGCAGCGCCTTGCGGTACGGCGCGTAGCCACCGTGGACCGCCGGCACGTCGGTGGCTTCCAGGGAGTTGGTCAGCAGGCTCACCGCAACCCCGGCGTCGGCGCGCCCGGTGAGGTAGACCAGGCCCGGCTGGCCGGGGACGAAGTAGGCCGAAACCATTATCAGTTCGTTGCTGACGCCCTGCAGCTCCGGCGCCAGCTGGGTGGTCAGCAGCAGGCGCGGGTCGGGCTCGCCGTTGGACAGGACCTTGCTCGGGGCGTCCCACAGCGCCTGGTTCCAAGCCCAGATCAGCTCCTTGCGCCAGGCATTCATGCGCGGCTGGGTCCGATAGGTCTTGAGCTCCTGAAACAGCGCATGGTTCTGTTGCTGCGCCTCGTCCAGCGATTGCTCCAGGCGCAGCCGGGTGTTGGCCAGCTCCCTGGCCGATGGCAGGCGCGACAAAAACTCGCCGATGGGTTTGCTCAGGGCGCTGTTCCAGTACTGGTCGAAGCTGTGCCCGAGCTGCTCGGCCACGGGGCCGACACCGAGGATGTCGATGTCGGTGAAGTTCAGGTTGGGTTCGGCGTCGAAGTACTCGTCCCCCAGGTTGCGCCCGCCGACGATGGCCGCGCTGTTGTCCGCCAGCCACAGCTTGTTGTGCATCCGCCGATGTTGCAGCGACAGGTTGAACAGGCGTCCCATGGTACGGGTCACGCCGGTGCTGCGCCCCAGATGCAGGGGATTGAACAGGCGGATCTGTATCCGCGGATGGGCGGCGAGGGTGGCCATGATCTGGTCCAGGCCGTCGCTGGTGGTGTCGTCCAGCAGAATGCGGATGCGCACGCCGCGGTCGGCGGCCTTGAGCAGTTCGTCCACCAGCATCCGGGTGCTGATGCCGTCATGGACGATGTAGTACTGCAGGTCGAGGCTGCTTTGGGCATTGCGGATCAGCTCGGCGCGGGCCATGAAGGCTTCACTGCTGTCGGACAGCAGGCGAAAACCGGAGCGCCCCTGGTAGGGGGCGGCCTGGGCCTGGATCGAGCGACCGAAGGCCGAGTCGGCGGCCGGCAGCGCCTGGCTGGGCTCGCGAGGCACATTCAGGCTGACGCAGCCGCTCAGGCACAGCGCGATCAGCATAAGGAAGGCCAGGGCCTGTCTGGATCTCAAGTCAGCTCATCTCGAATCGCTGCGATGGTCTAGCTGTGACGCCGGTTTCACAGGAAAAGGTCAGTCCGTTGCGCGCTCTTCAGCCAGCAGCTTGATGGCCGCGGCCCCCACTTTGCGCACGGCTTCCTCGATCTGCGGGGTTGGCTTGGCAGCGTAGTTCATCCGCAGGCAATTGCGGTACTTGCCCGAGGCCGAAAAGATGCTGCCCACCGCAATCTGCACGCCCTGGCCGAGCAGCGCACGGTTCAGGCGCAGGGTATCGAAGCCTTCCGGCAGTTCGACCCACAGCATGAACCCGCCCTGCGGCCGGCTGGCGCGGGTGCCAGTAGGGAAGTAGCGGCTGACCCAGTCGATCATCAGGTCGCGGTTGCGCTGGTACTGGGTGCGCATGCGCCGCAGGTGCGGCTCGAAATTGCCGCTCTTGAGGAACTCGGCGATGGCGATCTGCGGTTGCGGCGCGGTGGAACCGGTGCTGATGTATTTCATGTGCAACACCCGTTCCAGGTAGCGCCCGGGGGCGACCCAGCCGATACGCAGCCCCGGCGCCAGGGTCTTGGAGAAGGAGCTGCACAGCAATACCCGGCCATCGTCGTCGAACGACTTGATGGTCCGCGGGCGCGGGTAGGTGTAGGACAGCTCGCCATACACATCGTCTTCGATGATCGCCACGTCGAAGCGCTGGGCCAGGGTCAGCAGGGCCCGTTTGCGCGACTCCGGCATGATATAGCCCAGCGGATTGTTGCAGTTGGGGGTCAACTGTATGGCCTTGATCGGCCATTGCTCCAGGGCCAGTTCCAGGGCATCGAGGCTGATGCCGGTGAGCGGGTCGGTGGGGATTTCCAGGGCCTTCATGCCCAGGCCCTTGAGGGTCTGCATGGCGCCGTGGAAGCTCGGCGAGTCGACGGCGACGATATCCCCGGGCTCGCAGGTGGCACGGATGCTGGTGGACAGGGCTTCATGGCAGCCGGTGGTGATCACCAGGTCGTTGGCGCCGAGCTGGCAGCCGGAATCGAGCATCAGCCGCGCCAGCTGTTCACGCAGTTCGTGCACGCCGTAGATGGTGTCGTAATACAGACCGGGCATGTCCTGGCGCCGGCTGATGCGGGCCAGCCCGCGCAGCAGGGGCTTGAGGGTCGGGCTGGTGACGTCGGGCATGCCGCGGCCCAGCTGGACGATGTCCTTGCGCGGCACGCTGCGGATCAGTTCCAGCACCTGGTCCCACTGCGAAATCTCCACCGGCCGCTGCGCCGGGCGACCCACTGCGGGCAATGCCGGCAGCTCGCGGCTGACCGGCACGAAGTAACCGGACTTGGGCTTGGGGGTCGCCAGGCCACTGTCCTCCAGCACCCGATAGGCCTGCTGCACGGTACTCAGGCTGACCCCGTGTTCGACACTCAAGGCCCGTACCGACGGCAGCCGGTCGCCGGGGCGATAGAAGCCTTGTTCGATACGTGTGCCCAGCAGTTCGGCGAGATTGACATACAGGGTCATGGCGCAGCCTCGGGGTGATTTAATCGGGTAACCAGTACAGATGGCGCAAAATTACAGGATTCAGCCCGGATAGGGGAAATTCTGTATGGAGATAATAGCGACACTTTGAATCTGTAATGGTTTTTGGCTCCCGCGCATGATGTCTGCTCATAGCGACCCAAGTAAACAGGAGCAGCAAAAATGAACGGCTTGAGCGATGTGCGTCTGTCGTTACACAGTCAGGAACTGGCGGCTGGGCAGGAGCGGGCAGCAGGGGCGACGTCCGTCCACAATGCGCCGTCCGGCCTCGGTCTCTGGGGCCTGTACTGGCATCGACTGCGTACACGCAAGGCGCTGCTTGAGCTGACCCCCGAACAGTTGCGCGATATCGGCCTGAGTCGCGAACAGGCGCGGCAGGAAGGGCTCAAGCCGTTCTGGCGGCTGTAGCCGCTGGCGCAGCCTGCGATCGGTTGCGCAGCAATCGCAAAAAGGCCGCATCCGATTTCACTGGATGCGGCCTTTTTCATGCCTGCCATGTGGCGGCTACAGGCACCTTCAGACCAGTTCTTTCAACCGATGCCAGAGCATCCCCAACGCCAGCAGGGGTGAGCGCAGGTGCTTGCCGCCCGGGAAGGTGATGTGCGGGACCTGGGCGAACAGATCGAAACCGCCGCTCTGCTGGCCACTGATGGCTTCGGCCAGCAGCTTGCCAGCCAGGTGCGTGGCATTCACGCCGTGGCCCGAATAGGCCTGGGCGTAATACACATTGGGCTGGTCCTTGAGCCGGCCGATCTGCGGCAGGCGGTTGGCGCCGATGCCGATCATGCCGCCCCATTGATAGTCGATCTTCACGGCCGCCAGCTGCGGGAACACCTGCAGCATCTTCGGCCGCATATAAGCAGCAATGTCCTGCGGGTCGCGGCCGGAATAATGGCAGGCGCCGCCGAACAGCAAGCGGCGGTCGGCCGAAAGGCGGTAGTAGTCCAGGGCCACCCGCTGGTCGCAGACCGCCATGTTCTGTGGCAACAGGGCATGGGCCAGCTCTTCGCTCAAGGGCTCGGTGGCGATGATGTAGCTGCCGGCTGGCAGCACCTTGCCACCCAGTTGCGGGTTGAGATCGTTGAGGTAGGCGTTGCACCCCAGCACCAGGCTGTTGGCGCGCACCGATCCCTGGGCGGTATGGACTTTGACCTGCGGCCCGTAATCGATACGGGTCACGGCCGAGTGTTCGAACAGGCGCACACCCAGTTGCTGCGCCACCGCGGCTTCGCCCAGGGCCAGGTTCAGCGGGTGCAGGTGCCCCGAGCCCATGTCGATCAGGCCGCCGACGTAACGGTCGGAACCCACCACGCTGTGCATCTCATGGGCTTGCAGCAGGCGGGTTTCATAGCGATAGCCCAGGTCGCGCAGCTCTTGGGCATCTTCGGCGAAACCTTCGAGGTCGCGCGGTTTGTTGGCCAGGTCGCAATAACCCCAGGTCAGGTCGCAAGGGATCTGGAAGCGTTCGATGCGCTGGCGGACGATTTCCACCGCTTCCAGGCCCATCAGCTTCATCTGGCGTACGCCGTCTTCGCCGATTATTGGGGCGAACTGCTCGAGGCCGTGACCCACCCCGCGAATCAGTTGCCCGCCGTTGCGCCCACTGGCGCCCCAGCCGATCTTGCGCGCTTCCAGCAGAATGACGCTGAGCCCGCGCTCGGCCAGCTCGATCGCGGTGTTGAGCCCGGAGAAGCCGCCGCCGACCACGCAGACATCCGCCACCTGCTCGCCGGTCAGCGCCGGATAATCGGGCTGGGGCAGGCTGCTGGCGGCGTAGTAGGAGGCGGGGTGCGAATGGCCTGGCCCCGACGGCTGAACACGGGTGCTCATGTGGATCATCCTGATTCGTGTGTTTGGAAAATTTGACGGAGCATAAGCCGGACCTTTCCGGCACGGCAACATTGGTCGGCCAGTGCTGTCTGGAACAGGGCTTTTAGGGCAAAATCGCCGCCTCTCCATACTCCCGGTAAGCGCTTCGATGAGCTGCAACAGCCAGAAAGTCCGCATGCTCCGACAGCAGATCCCCTCGTTCGAGTGCGTGCCCGGCTGTCATGACTGCTGCGGTCCGGTCACTACCTCGACCGAAGAGATGTCGCGCCTGCCGCGCAAGACCCGGGCCGAGCAGGACGCGGCGATGGAAGAGCTGAACTGTGTGCACCTGGGGCCCAACGGCTGCACGGTGTATGACGAGCGACCGCTGATCTGTCGCCTGTTCGGGACCACGCCGAGCCTGCCATGCCCCAATGGCCGGCGCCCGGTGGAGCTGATCCACCCGCGGGTGGAGAAGCAGATCCATGAATACATGGCGAGCACCCGGCAGGTGCTGGTCTGATCCAAAGCCATCGCGGGCAAGCCTCGCTTCTTCAGGTTGCACAGGTCCCGTAGGAGCGGCCGGTCGACGCTCGATTGCCCGCGAAGCGATTATCCTGACAACACTGGTCCTGGCCCGTTGCAATCAATCCGGAATCGGCAGGCTCAGGCTCTCTTTCACCTCTTCCATCACGATATAGCTCTTGGATTCGCGCACGTGGGGCAGCTTGAGCAGGATGTCGCCCAGCAGTTTGCGGTACGAGGCCATTTCGGAAATCCGCGCCTTCACCAGATAGTCGAAGTCCCCCGACACCAGGTGGCATTCCAGTACGTGCGGCAGTTTCAGCACCGCGCGCCGGAACTCTTCGAAAGTGTCGCCGGACTTGTAGTCCAGGCTGATTTCGACGAACACCAGCAAGCTACCCTTGAGGTGTTGCGGGTTGAGGCGGGCGTTGTAGCCCATGATGATGCCTTCACGCTCCAGGCGGCGGACCCGCTCGGTGCACGGCGTGGTCGACAGCCCGACCTTTTCCCCCAGCTCGGTAAAGGAGATGCGCCCATCGGCCTGCAGGATGCGCAGGATATTGCGATCGATCTTGTCTAGCTCGCGCTTTGTCTGATGGTTGGTACGCATAGGGGATGCGCCTCCGTGAAAAGGGTTTTTGCCGAGAATTCTCGCCAAATATAGGCGTTTATATAGTGAAAAGCACTGGCCGTTGCTTTTTATACTGCGCGCATCTTCGCTCTGAATAACAAACGTCAGCGGTTATCCGCGATGAGGGATATGAAAATGCGCGTTCTGGTCTTGGGTAGCGGCGTGATCGGTACCACCAGTGCCTACTATCTGGCCCGTGCCGGTTTCGAAGTGACGGTTGTCGACCGTCAGCCGGCCGTTGCCATGGAAACCAGCTTCGCCAACGCCGGCCAGGTTTCGCCGGGTTATGCCTCACCCTGGGCTGCGCCGGGCGTGCCGCTCAAGGCCATCAAGTGGCTGCTGCAGCGCCACGCACCGCTGGCGATCAAGGCCACCGCCGACATCGATCAATACCTGTGGATGGCGCAGATGCTGCGCAACTGCACCGCTGCCCGCTACGCGGTGAACAAGGAACGCATGGTCCGCCTGTCCGAGTACAGCCGCGACTGCCTCGACGAACTGCGCTTGGAAACCGGCATCGCCTACGAAGGCCGCAGCCTGGGGACCACCCAGCTGTTCCGCACCCAGGCGCAACTGGATGGCGCGGCCAAGGATATCGCCGTGCTCAAGGAGTCCGGCGTGCCTTTCGAGCTGCTGGACCGCGAAGGCATCGCCCGCGTCGAGCCGGCCCTGGCCAGCGTCACCGACATCCTGGCCGGCGCCCTGCGCCTGCCGAACGACCAGACCGGCGACTGCCAGATGTTCACCACGCGCCTGGCGCAAATGTGCACCAAGCTGGGTGTGGAATTCCGCTTCGACCAGGACATCCAGCGCCTGGACTTCGCCGGCGACCGCATCAACGGCGTCTGGATCGACGGCAAGCTGGAAACCGCCGACCGCTACGTGCTGGCCCTCGGCAGCTACTCGCCGCAACTGCTCAAGCCGCTGGGCATCAAGGCTCCGGTGTATCCGCTCAAGGGTTACTCGCTGACCGTGCCGATCACCAACCCGGCCATGGCCCCGACTTCGACCATCCTCGACGAAACCTACAAGGTGGCGATCACCCGCTTCGACAACCGCATTCGTGTTGGCGGCATGGCTGAAATCGCCGGTTTTGACCTCTCGCTGAACCCACGCCGGCGGGAAACGCTGGAGATGATCGTCAACGATCTTTATCCTCAGGGCGGTGATCTGTCCCAGGCCAGTTTCTGGACCGGCCTGCGTCCTACCACCCCGGACGGCACGCCGATCGTCGGCGCCACGCCCATGCGCAACCTGTTCTTGAACACGGGGCATGGCACGCTTGGCTGGACCATGGCCTGTGGTTCCGGTCGTTTGCTGGCTGACCTGATGGCGAAGAAAAAGCCGCAGATCAGCGCCGAAGGTCTCGATATTTCTCGTTACGGTAATCCTCAGGAGCCTGCAAAACATGTCAATCCAGCGCCAGCTCACCAATGAGCGCATGAGCCAGATCGTCGTTCACAACGGTACCGTGTATCTGGCCGGGCAAGTCGGCGACGACATGAACGCCGGGATTGAGCAGCAGACCCGTGAAACCCTCGCCAACATCGAGCGTTTGCTGGATCTGGCCGGTACCGACAAGTCGCGCCTGCTGTCGGTGACTATCTACCTGAAGGATATCGATGCGCACTTTGCCGGGATGAACAGCGTATGGGACCAGTGGATGCCAAAAGGCGTCGCGCCAGCTCGCGCAACCGTCGAAGCCAAGCTCTGCGAGCCAGAAATCCTGGTCGAGCTGTCCGTCGTGGCCGCTCTGCCCTAAGCAAGATCCCTCTCCCGGCGCTACCGATAGTCAAGGCTGTCGGCCGGCGCCGGTTTTTTCTTCCCACATGACCGCCTAGAAGTCTGCCGCCATGCGTCCTGCCCGTGCCCTGATCGATCTTCAAGCCCTGCGTCACAACTACCAACTGGCCCGCGAAGCGTCGCCGGGCGCCCGTGCGCTCGCGGTGATCAAGGCCGATGCCTATGGCCATGGCGCGGTGCGCTGCGCCCAGGCGCTGGAAGCCGAGGCCGATGGCTTTGCCGTGGCTTGCATCGAAGAGGCCCTGGAGCTGCGGGCGGCGGGGATTCGCGCGCCGATATTGCTGCTCGAAGGTTTTTTCGAGGCCGACGAACTGGACCTGATCGTCGAGCATGATTTCTGGTGCGTGGTGCATTCGTTGTGGCAGCTGGAAGTCATCGAGCAAGCCAGCGTCGCCAAGCCACTGACGGTATGGCTCAAGCTGGATTCGGGCATGCACCGCGTCGGCCTGCATCCCAAGGATTACCAGCCGGCCTATCAGCGGCTGCTGGCCAGCGGCAAGGTGGCGAAGATCGTGCTGATGAGCCACTTCGCCCGCGCCGACGAGCTCAGCTGCAGCCGCAGCGACGAGCAGGTCGCGGTGTTCGAGGCGGCGCGCCAGGGCTTGTCCGCCGAGATCAGCCTGCGCAACTCGCCGGCCGTGCTCGGCTGGCCGAACATTCCCAGTGACTGGGTGCGCCCCGGCATCATGCTGTATGGCTCGACCCCGTTCGAAGAGCCGCATCCGCTGGCCGCGCGCCTGCAACCGGTGATGACCCTGGAGTCGAAGGTGATCTGCGTGCGCGAACTGCCGGCCGGCGAGCCGGTGGGGTATGGCGCCAAATTCGTCACGCCGCGGCCGATGCGTATCGGCGTGGTGGCCATGGGGTACGCCGACGGTTATCCGCGGCATGCGCCGACCGGTGCGCCGGTGCTGGTGGCGGGGCAGCGTACCCAGCTGCTCGGACGGGTATCCATGGACATGTTGTGCATCGACCTGACCGACGTGCCAGAGGCCGGGCTGGGTTCTACCGTCGAGCTGTGGGGCAAGAACATCCTCGCCAGCGAGCTGGCGGCCGCCGCCGATACCATCCCTTACCAGCTGTTCTGCAACCTGCGCCGGGTGCCACGCGTCTATTCCGGGGGCTGAGCAGCGCGGCGCACTGCCGAAAGTCGCCTTGCCTCCTGGGATTGGGGACCAAGTGTTGTAAATACTGAACGCTATCGCCATGATAACGCTCAACTAGAACAACGCCTGATCCCTAGGAGGCTGCCGCATTGGACGTCGGTGAACGACTGCAATCCATCCGTAAACTCAAAGGCCTTTCCCAGCGTGAACTCGCCAAGCGCGCGGGCGTCACCAACAGCACCATTTCGATGATCGAGAAGAACAGCGTCAGCCCCTCGATCAGTTCGCTGAGAAAGGTTCTTGGCGGTATTCCCATGTCGATGGTCGAGTTTTTCTCGGAAGAAATCCTCCAGGAAAAACCCACCCAGATCGTCTACAAAGCCAACGAGTTGATCGATATTTCCGATGGCGCGGTGACCATGAAACTGGTGGGCCGGGCGCATCCGAGCCGGGCGATCGCTTTTCTCAACGAGATCTATCCGCCGGGCGCCGATACCGGTGAAGAGATGCTCACCCACGAAGGCGAGGAAACCGGGATTCTCGTGGAAGGGCGCCTGGAACTGGTGGTGGGCCTTGAGACATTCGTGCTCGAAGCCGGTGACAGCTACTATTTCGAAAGCACCAAGCCACACCGTTTCCGTAATCCTTTCGATGCACCCGCGCGACTAATCAGCGCAGCCACGCCCGCGAACTTCTAATAGAAGAGGCGTCCTGCAAGGATTGCAGCGGTGCCCGAAGCAGCATTTCGCCTCTCTCTAATCCCCCTTTGAATCTAGGGTTGTTTCAGAGTGGCGGGCTAACCGCTATACTTGCGCCCGCCCGCGAAACCGTGGCCGTGGGCGTGACTAGCCACCATTGAGGGTGTACGCGTGAACCTAATTATGAAAATGCTGGCTGCACCAGCAACCGTATTGGCCCTCTGGGCTGTCAGCGCTCAAGCTGCGACCAACGACGACATTGCCAAGCGCCTCGAGCCGGTTGGCCAGGTCTGCGTCCAAGGTCAGGAATGCAAGGGCATGGAAGTCGCTGTTGCCGCCGGTGGCGGTGGTGCGAAGACTCCAGACGAAGTGATTGCCAAGCATTGCAATGCTTGCCACGGCTCCGGCCTGCTGGGTGCGCCGAAAATCGGCGACGCCGCTGCCTGGAAAGAGCGCGCGGATCACCAGGGCGGTCTCGACGGTCTGCTGGCCAAGGCCATCACTGGCTTGAACGCCATGCCGCCTAAAGGCACCTGCGCCGACTGCTCCGATGACGAGCTCAAAGGCGCCATCCAGAAGATGTCCGGTTTGAAATAAGCCCGCATCTTCCGCAAAAAAGCCGCTTACGAGCGGCTTTTTTCATGCCTGCGATTCGGCCGGGACTGTTCATTGCAGCAAAGACCCGGCAAGCTCGGTCCAACCTCAATTCATGGAAGGTTCTGGAGGATCGGATGGTGCAGTCATGTTCTATCGAGCTGGCGGTCGATGAGGTCCTGGCACGCTTGCCGGCGCATATTCACATGGGCATGCCCCTGGGGCTGGGCAAACCCAACCGCTTTGCCAATGCCCTGTATCGTCGGGTCGCGCAGTTGCCCGAGCGCCAGTTGACCATTTACACCGCCCTGAGCCTGGGCCGCCCACCGTTGGGCGATGGCCTGCAACGGCGCTTCCTCGAACCCTTTATCGAACAGGTCTTCGGCGACTACCCCGAGCTGGAGTTCCTCGCCGACCTGCACCGCAACCAGGTGCCGGCCAATATCCATATCGAACAGTTCTTCATGCAGCCCGGCAGCCTGCTCAACAGCGCGACGGCGCAGCAGGATTACGTCTGCAGCAACTACAGTCACGCTGCGCGCGACATCAATGCCGCCGGCCTGAACCTGGTCGCCCAACTGGTGGCCCGGGACCCGCAACAGGCCGACCGCCTGAGCCTGAGCTGCAACCCGGACATCACCCTCGACCTGCTGCCGATGATCGCCGAACGGCGCGCCGCCGGTGAAACCATCCTGCTGCTGGGCCAGGTGCATCGCGACTTGCCCTACATGCCGGGCGACGCCGAGCTCGATGCCGCCACCTTCGACCTGCTGATCGACGAAGAGGAGGGCAGCACGCTGTTTTCCACGCCGAACATGCCGGTGGGGTTCCAGGATCACTTTATCGGCCTGCACGCCAGCACCCTGGTGCGCGATGGCGGGACCCTGCAGATCGGCATCGGCTCCATGGGCGATGCGCTGACAGCTGCATTGCTGGCGCGCCAGGCGGACAACGACGGCTATCGGGCGCTGCTGGCGGACCTGGAAATCCAGTGCTGGAAGCCGCTGATCGAGCGCGAAGGCGGGGTGGAGCCTTTTGCCAAGGGCCTTTATGGCTGCAGCGAGATGTTCGTCAACGGCCTGCTGGCCCTGGCCGATGCCGGCATCGTACGGCGCAAGGTCTATCCCTCGGTGGCCCTGCAGCAGCAGGCCAACGCCGGGACGCTGGATGAAGGCCAGGCGCTGGGCGGGGTCTCGGTGCATGGCGGCTTTTTCCTCGGGCCGCGCAGCTTCTACCAGCGTCTCAGGGACCTGCCCAAGAGCAAGCTCGGCGAGTTCAACATGACCGCCATCAGCTACATCAACGAGCTGTACGGCCACGAAGAACTCAAGCGCCTGCAGCGCCTGGATGCGCGCTTTATCAACAGCTCGATCATGGTCACCCTGCTGGGCGCCGGGGTGGCGGATCAGCTGGAAGACGGCCGGGTGCTCAGTGGCGTCGGCGGGCAATACAACTTTGTCGCCCAGGGCCATGCGCTGCGAGGCGCGCGCTCGATCCTGATCCTGCGCAGCTGGCGCGAGTCCGCGGGCCTGGTCAGTTCCAACATTGTCTGGGAGTACGGCCACTGCACCATCCCGCGACACCTGCGGGACATCGTGGTCACCGAGTACGGCATCGCCGATCTGCGCGGCAAGACCGATGCGAAGGTGATCGAAGCGCTGCTCAATATCAGCGACTCGCGGTTCCAGCCGGGCCTGATCGAACAGGCGCAGAAGGCCGGCAAGCTGCCCAAGGATTTCCGCCTCGATCCGCGTTTCACCGACAACCACCCGCAACGCCTGCTGGCGATCCAGGCGCAGCATCGGCATCTGTTCCCGGAATATCCGTTGGGCAGCGACTTCAGTGCAGAGGAGCGGGATTTGCTGCGGGCGCTGAACTGGCTGAAGAGCAAGTTCAAGCTCAGCGAGATTCTCGAATTGGGCAAGGCGGCGCTGGACGCTCCGCCGCCCGCGGCTTTCCCGGCGCATCTGCAGCGGATGCAGTTGGTGAAACCCGATGGCTGGCGCGAGGACATATATCAGCGCCTGCTGTTGGCGGCGTTGCGGGAGACGGCGCAGCTATAGGCAGACGCCTGGCGGCGTCATCGCGAGCAAGCTTCGCTCCTACAGGAACCCGTAGTCCCTGTAGGCGCAGCCGGCCGCCGCTCGATTGCTCGCGATGAACAGGCAAAGCCTCTTTAGATAAAGGTCACCACGCCACCGGCCAGGGACTTGACCCGGGCCAGGGATTCCACGCGATAGCCTTGCGCGTCCAGTTCGGCGCGGCCGCCCTGGAACGACTTCTCGATCACGATGCCCAGGCCGGCCACGGTGGCGCCCGCCTGCTTGATGATCGAGATCAGCGCCTGGGACGCCTTACCGTTGGCCAGGAAGTCATCGATGATCAGCACGCGGTCGCTGCTGGTCAGGTGACGCGGGGAAATCGCCACGGTGCTTTCGGTCTGCTTGGTGAACGAATACACGGTCGCCGACAGCAGGTTCTCGGTCAGGGTCAGGGACTGGTGCTTGCGCGCGAAGATCACCGGAACGCCCAGGTTCAGGCCGGTCATGATCGCCGGGGCGATGCCCGAGGCTTCGATGGTGACGATCTTGGTGATGCCCGAATCCTTGAACAGCGTGGCGAATTCGTCGCCGATCAGCTTCATCAAGGCCGGGTCGATCTGGTGGTTCAGAAAGGCGTCGACTTTCAGGACCTGGTCGGAAAGCACGATGCCTTCTTCGCGAATTTTCTTGTGCAGTGCTTCCATGAAGCTTTCCTCTTTTGACGCCTTGGGCGCCTGAGCTCTGATAAAAGGTGTTCGGTTAAAAATGCTGCGGTTAAAAAGTGTTCGATTCTAGCGCTTTAACATCGCCCGTATATCCGCCAGCGCGTTATTGCCGCGAACGGCTTTGACTTCGGTCGGGGTGTCGTCGTTGCCTTCCCACGCCAGGTCGTCCGGCGGCAATTCGTCGAGGAAGCGGCTGGGGGCGCAGTCGATGACTTCACCGTACTGCTTGCGCTTGGCGGCGAAGGTGAAAGCCAGGGTCTGGCGCGCGCGGGTGATGCCCACGTAGGCCAGGCGGCGTTCTTCCTCGATGGTATCGGCTTCGATACTGGAGCGGTGGGGGAGGATTTCCTCCTCCATGCCCATGATGAACACATAAGGGAATTCCAGGCCCTTGGACGCATGCAGGGTCATCATCTGCACGCCTTCGGCGCCGTCTTCCTCTTCCTGCTGACGTTCCAGCATGTCGCGCAACACCAGCTTGCCGATGGCGTCTTCGACGGTCATTTCGCCGTCTTCGTCTTTTTCCAGGGTGTTCTTCAGCGCCTCGATCAGGAACCACACGTTACCCATGCGGTAGTCGGCGGCCTTGTCGCTGGAGCTGTTGGTGCGCAGCCAGTTCTCGTAGTCGATGTCCATGACCATGCTGCGCAGGGCAGAGATCGGGTCTTCGCCGGCGCACTGCTCGCGCACCTTGTCCATGAAGCGCTTGAAGCGCGCCAGGCGGTCGGTGAAGCGGCTGTCCAGGTGCTCGCCCAGGCCAATTTCGTCGGTGGCGGCGTACATCGAGATCTTGCGTTCGGTGGCGTAGTTGCCGAGTTTTTCCAGGGTGGTGGAGCCGATTTCCCGGCGCGGCACGTTGATCACCCGCAGGAAGGCGTTGTCGTCGTCCGGGTTCACGATCAGGCGGAAGTAGGCCATCAGGTCCTTCACTTCCTGGCGCCCGAAGAAGCTGTTGCCGCCGGACAGGCGATAGGGAATCTGGTGATGCTGCAGCTTCAGCTCGATCAGCTTGGCCTGGTAGTTGCCGCGATAGAGGATCGCGAAATCGCTGTAGGGCCGGTCGGTGCGCAGGTGCAGGCTGAGGATTTCCATGGCCACCCGCTCGGCCTCGGCGTCCTCGTTGCGGCAGCGGATCACACGGATCTCGTCGCCATGGCCCATCTCGCTCCACAGCTGTTTCTCGAACTCGTGGGGGTTGTTGGAGATCAGCACGTTGGCGCAGCGCAGGATGCGGCTGGTGGAGCGGTAGTTCTGCTCGAGCATCACCACCTTCAAGGACGGGTAGTCCTCCTTGAGCAGCATCAGGTTTTCCGGGCGGGCGCCGCGCCAGGCGTAGATTGACTGGTCGTCGTCGCCCACCACGGTGAACTGGTTGCGCTTGCCGATGAGCATTTTCACCAGCAGGTACTGGCTGGCGTTGGTGTCCTGGTATTCGTCCACCAGCAGGTAGCGCACCTTGTTCTGCCACTTCTCCAGGATGTCGGCGTGTTCCTCGAACAGCTTCACCGGCAGCAGGATCAGGTCGTCGAAGTCCACCGCGTTGAACGCCTTGAGCGTGCGCTGGTAGTGGGTGTAGACGATGGCCGCGGTCTGTTCCTTGGGGTTGCGCGAGTTTTCCAGGGCCTGGGCCGGCAGGATCAGGTCGTTCTTCCAGGCACCGATCATGTTCTTGATCTCGTCGACGCCGTCGTCGCCCGAGTATTCCTTTTGCATGATGTCGGTCATCAGGGCCTTGACGTCGGTCTCGTCGAAGATCGAGAAGCCCGGCTTGTAGCCCAGCCGCACATGCTCCTTGCGGATGATGTTCAGCCCCAGGTTGTGGAAGGTCGACACGGTCAGGCCGCGGCCCTCGCCACTGCGCAGCAGGGTGCCGACCCGTTCCTTCATCTCCCGCGCGGCCTTGTTGGTGAAGGTCATGGCGACGATGTACTGCGCGCGAATGCCGCAGTTCTGGATCAGGTGGGCGATCTTGCGCGTGATTACACTGGTCTTGCCGGAGCCAGCACCGGCGAGCACCAAAAGAGGGCCGCCGACGTAGTTCACGGCTTCTTGCTGCCGGGGATTGAGTCGGGACATGACGAAAAAAGGGGTCTGTAACGAAATGGGCGGGCATTTTAACAGGATGAACGGATTCTGCTGCTCTCTCCGACTTGTGACGCAGCACGCTATCTAAATTTGCCGGTTTTGATACTTTCCCTCAGGATGCGCGCTGAATATGCGTCTAATGTTCGAGTTAGAGCGGTACAAGAAATTGCGTTTGATAATCAATATCATTTGTCATTGTTTATCTACGCGTCATAATGCCCGCCGCCAACTTCTATTACAGAGTCTAGGGAGCTAGCTTGTCTAAGCCTGTCGAACCCTTGCGCTTGCTGCTGCTGGCCGAAGAGCCGGCGTGGGCAGCGTTGTTGCGCGAGTGTCTCGCTCCGTTGGGAGACTCGGTGGTGCTGATCAGTGCGCCGACCTGGGAATCTGTCAGCCGTCTGTTCGACGAAGATCGCTCTGCGATTCTGTTAACCGTTCCCCAACTGCAACCGGCTCCCGGTCGTTGCAGCCTGCCCACGGTATTGCTGCTGGAGCAGGAGCCGCTGAACACGCCAGCCGGCGCCAGCGACTGGCTGGTGAGTAAAAGTCTCAGCGCCGATACAGTGCGCCGTTGCCTGCGCCATGTGCGTGAACGCGGGGTGCTGGAAAGCACCCTGTTGCGTCTGGCCGAGCAGGACCCTTTGACCGGCATCGCCAACCGCCAGGGTTTCCAGACCCTGCTGGCGGCGCGCCTGGCGGAAAACGAAGGACGCGGGCTGGCGCTGGGGCACCTGGACCTGGACAACTTCCGGCATGCCAACGATGCGCTGGGCCACCAGGCCGGCGACCGGTTGATCCTGCAAGTGGTCTCGCGGCTCAAGAGCCAGCTTGAGGCCGGGGACCAGCTGGCGCGCCTGGGCAGCGACGAATTCGCCCTGCTGATCGATACCCGCCGGGCGCCGCAACGCGCCGAGTGGATGGCCGAACGCATCGCCGAAGTCATGGCCGAGCCGTACTGGATCGACGGTGAAAGCCTGTTGATCGGCTGCAGCCTGGGCATCGCCCACGCCAGGGCGAATGCCGGCGCCGACCCGCTGATGTGGCACGCGCACATCGCCATGCAGCAGGCCAAAAGTACCCAGGGCTGTACCTTTCATATTTTCAACGAACGCATCAACCGCAATGCCCGCAGTCTCGCCGACCTGGAAAGCGAACTGCGCCGGGCCTTGCGCCGCGACGAGCTGGAGCTGCACTACCAGCCGCGTCTGAACCTGCATGACGGGCAGATCGTCGGCCTCGAAGCCCTGGTGCGCTGGCGCCATGGCGAGCGCGGGCTATTGCCGCCGAGCGAGTTCGTGCCGCTGGCCGAGCAGAGCGGCCTGATCGTGCCGCTGGGCTACTGGGTGATTTCCCGGGCGCTGCGCGACATGCAGGCCCTGCGCGAACGCGGCCTGGCGCCGCTGCACATGGCGGTCAACCTGTCGTTCCGCCAGTTCCAGGACAGCCAGTTGCTGTCGACCCTCAGCCGGCTGATTGCCGAGCGGGGTGTCGAGGCGCAATGGCTGGAATTCGAGCTGACCGAAACCGCGGTGATGCGCCGCAGTGACCTGGTCAAGCAGACCATGGATGCGCTGGGGCGTCTGGGGGTGCGGTTTTCCCTGGACGACTTCGGCACCGGGTTCTCGTCTTTCGTGCACCTCAACAGCCTGCCGATTGCCCTGCTCAAGATCGACAAGAGCTTTGTCGGCGGCATGGAGCAGCGCGAAGAGAACCGCAAGCTGGTGCACGCCATGATCAACCTGGCCCACAACCTCCATCTCGAGGTGGTGGCCGAAGGCGTGGAAACCCCCGAGCAACTGGCGCTGCTGCGCAGCTTCGGTTGCGATCAGGCGCAGGGCTACCTGATCAGCAAGCCGCTGCCGCTGGCGGAACTGGTGGAATACCTGACGTTTGGCAGAAGCCAGCAGGCCCTGGCCGGCGAGGTCATCTGACGGCACCCCGCCATAGCTGCAGGCGCAATCGGGCTCCTGCAGCTACAGCGAATCCTGGGCGGTCTGGAAGTTATCCCGTGGCGCGGGTTCCGTGCCTTCCCGGCGAATCATCCGTTGCATCTTCCATTCGAAGGCCAGGGTCAGGCTGATGGCGGCGCACGCCAGCCCCGATGCCAGGCCCCACCACACTCCGGTCGCGCCCCAGCCCAGGGTGAAGGCCATCAACCAGGCCGCCGGCGCACCGATCAGCCAATAGCAGCCCAGGCCCACGAGGAAGGTGGTCTTGGCGTCCTTGAGCCCGCGAATCGCGCCCATGGCGATGGTCTGCGTGCCGTCGAACAGCTCGAACCAGGCCGCGACCGCCAGCAGGCTGACCGCGAGGTTGATCACATCACGAAAGGCCGGGTCGTTATGGTCGAGGAACAGCCCGATCAACTGGTTCGGCAGCAGCCAGAAAATCATGGCGAAACCCAGCATGGCCGCGCCGCCAAAGGCGATCCCGACCCGGCCGGCCATACGCGCGTGCAACAGCTGCCCGGCGCCGTAGTGCTGGCCGATGCGCATGGTGATCGCGTAGGAGATCCCGGCCGGCACCATGAAGGCCACGGAGACAATCTGCAGGGCGATCTGGTGCGCCGCCAGCTGGGTGCTGCCCATGGTGCCCATGCACAGCGCGGCGAAGGCGAACAGCCCGACTTCCACCGCGTAGGTGCCGCCGATGGGCAGGCCCAGGCGCCAGAGTTCCCGCAGGTAGTGGCGATTGGGCCGCGCCAGGCCCTGGCGCAGCGGGTAGGCGGCGTAGGCCGGGTGGCGCTTGATGTGCCAGGCCAGCGCCAGGGCCATGCAATTGGCGACGATCGCGGTGACCAGGCCGATCCCCACCAGCCCCAGTTTCGGCAGGCCGAACATGCCGGTGATCAAGGCGTAATTGAGCAGGAAGTTGGCCACAGTGCCGGCCAGGCTGATGACCATCACCGGCGTGGCGCGGCCGATGGCGCTGGTGAAGCCGCGCAGGGCCATGAAGCTCAGGTAGCCGGGCAGGGCGAACGGCAGGATCAGCAGGAACTGGCCGGCGGACTGCACGTTGGTTTCGGTCTGGCCGAACAGCAGCAACACCGGCTTGAGGTTCCACAGCAGCAGGCCGGCGACCAGCGCCATCAGCCACGCCAGCCAGAGCCCGGCCTGGGTCAGGCGGGTGGCGCCTTCGATGTCGCCGGCGCCCTGGCGAATCGCGACCAGGGTACCGACCGCCGCGATCACGCCGATGCAGAAGATCGACACGAACGAATAGGTGGCCGCGCCGAGACCGCCGCCGGCCAGGGCTTCCGGGCTGAGGCGGGCCATCATCAGGGTGTCGGTCAGCACCATCAGCATGTGCGCCAACTGTGAGGCGATCAGCGGCCCGGCCAGCCGCAGGATGGCCCAGAGTTCGGTGCGTGCTGGATGCTGCATGGTCATCGGTCTCGATACGGGGGAGGGAGTTAAGAGGGTTGATTCTCGGCGCTCGCGGCGAGTTGCACAAAGGGATAAAAACGATTGGTGGCATGATTAAAACTCATGCTTGGTGGATTCTGGTAACTTGGCGCCATTGCGCCTGTGGAGTGCTGCCATGCCCCGTCGTCTTCCGCCCCTGTATGCCTTGCGCGCCTTTGAGGCCGCGGCGCGACACAGCTCGTTCACCCGCGCAGCCGAGGAACTGTCGATCACCCAGAGCGCGGTCAGCCGGCATATCCGTACCCTGGAAGACCACTTCACCTGTCGGCTGTTCCAGCGCAGCGGGCGCAACCTGCAACTGACCGAAGCCGCGCGCCTGCTGTTGCCAGGCATTCGCGAAGGTTTCACCGCCCTCGAGCGCGCCTGCAATACCCTGCGCGCCGAAGACGACATCCTGCGCATGAAGGCGCCCTCGACCCTGACCATGCGCTGGTTGCTGGCGCGCCTGAGCCGCTTCCGTCATCTGCAACCGGGCAACGAGGTGCAACTGACCAGCGCCTGGATGGACGTCGATTCGGTGGACTTCAACCAGGAGCCCTTCGACTGCGCGGTGCTGCTGAGCAACGGCCATTTTCCGCCGGACTGGGAGGCCAGCTACCTGTTTCCGGAATTGCTGATCCCGGTGGGCGCGCCCAACCTGCTCAACGACCAGCCGTGGGATGTGGCGCGACTGGCGGCCACCGAGCTGTTGCACCCGACCCCGGATCGCCGCGACTGGCGCAACTGGCTGGAGCGCATGGGCCTGTCCGAGCAAGTATCGCTCAAGGGCGGGCAGGTGTTCGATACCCTGGAACTGGGCATGATCGCCGCAGCCCGGGGCTACGGGGTTTCCATGGGCGATCTGCTGATGGTGGCCGAGGATGTGGCCCAGGGACGCCTGAGCCTGCCCTGGCCGACGGCGGTGGCCAGTGGCGAGAATTACTACCTGGTCTGGCCCAAGACCCGGCCTGGAGGCGAACGTTTGCGCCGCCTCAGCGACTTTCTCCAGAACGAGGTCCGGGCCATGCAATTGCCCGACGTGGAGCGTCTCGGCTGAAACGATGAAAACCCCGTGACAAGGGGCTCGCGCAATACCTGTCCGATGCGCTCAAGTATTGATCGCCGCCGCCGAATCCTTGGAAGTGGAACCTTCGTTCTGATCGGTTCCGACATCTCATTCTTATTAGAACCATTGCCGAGCGTGTGACGAGATCAGGACGATCCGGTCTCTCGGCCAGGAGCTGTCATGCCTCAACCTCGTGCCCGGATCGCCTCGCAGCTTGGTCTCGCACTCGCCGTGGTACTGGCGATCGTGATCAGCGGCAGTACTGTCTTCGCCCTGCGCTCGCTGGACGCCGCCAACCTCGCCACCCGGGAAGAACACCTGGCCAGTGAGGCACGGCTGCTGGCCGACCAGCTCAATACCTTCCACAGCACCCTGCGCGAAAGCACCCAACGCCTGAGCGGGCTGTTCGAAAAGCGTTTCAGCGGTGGCCTGAGCCTGCACCCGGACCAGCCGGTGACCGTGGCCGGTACCCAGACCCCGGGCCTGCACCTGGGTGACGTGGTGTTGAACAACAACTTCGAGGAAGTCGACGAGTTCAAGCAGATGACCGCCGGCGTGGCGACGGTGTTCGTGCGCAGCGGCGACGACTTCGTCCGCGTCAGTACTTCGCTGAGCAAGCAGGATGGCAGTCGCGCCATCGGCACCCTGCTGGACCACGCGCACCCGGCCTACCAGAAACTCATGGCGGGGCAGAGCTATGTCGGTCGCGCGCTGCTCTTCGAGCGTCTGTACATGACCCAGTACACGCCGGTGCGGGACAGCGCCGGCAAGGTGATTGCGGTGTTGTTCGTCGGCTTCGACTACACCGACGCGCAGAACGCCCAGTTCGACAACCTCAAGCGCTTCCGCATTGGCCAGACCGGCTCCCTGGCGTTGCTCGACGAGCAGCATAAATGGCTGGTGCCGCCGGCTGGCGTGCAGGCCCTGGAGCAGTCGGCAACGACCATTACCGAACTGGCCAGGCAGCCGGGCAAGGGCCGCTTCTGGAGCGACAAGAGCGAGGACTTCTACAGCGTCGCCGTTCCCTTCGAAGGCGGGCCCTGGTCGGTGGTGGCGAGCATGCCGAAGGCCGAGATCCGTGCGGTGACCTGGAGCGTCGGTACGCGCCTGGTCATCGGCAGCCTGTTGGCGATGCTGCTGGCGGTGGGCGCCACGGTCTGGCTGCTGCGCAGCAAGCTTGCGCCCCTGGGCGACCTGGTGCGCCAGGCCGACGCTTTGGGCAAAGGCGATCTGAGCGCGCGCCTGAATGTCTCCAGCCAGGATGAAATCGGCCAGTTGGCGAGCAGCTTCAACCAGATGGGCCAGGCCCTGTCGACCATGGTCGAGCACATCCGCAAGGCCGCCGAGGAGGTCAATGGTCGGGCCCAGGCGCTGTCCGGGCTTTCGGGCGGGGCGTACGAGGGCATGGAGCAGCAGTCGGGCGAAATCAGCAGCATGGCCGGGGCGGTGGAGGAGTTCAGCGCCACCTCGCTGAACATCGCCGACAACATGGGCAACACCGAACGCCTGGCCCAGGAAAATGCCCAGCAGACCCGGATCGGCCGTACCTCGATGGAAGAAGCTTCGGCTTCGCTGGAGCAGATCGCCGGCGCCTTGAACAGCACTGCCACCGTGATCAATACCCTGGGCCAGCGTTCCGAGGAAATCGGCGGCATCGTCGGGGTGATCACCGCGATTGCCGACCAGACCAACCTGCTGGCGCTCAACGCCGCCATCGAAGCCGCGCGCGCCGGCGAACAAGGTCGCGGTTTTGCCGTGGTTGCCGATGAAGTGCGCAACCTGGCGTCGCGGACCCGCGAAGCCACCGATGAAATCTCGGGGATGATCAACAGCATCCAGCAGGAAACCGGCAACGCCATCGCCACCATGGAGCAGGGCAATGTGTTGATGCAGGAAGGCCTGTCGCGCAACGCCAATGTCGCCTCGGCCCTGGCCCGAATCGACGAGCAGAGCCGTTCGGCCGGCCAGCAGTTCGCCGCGATCACCACCGCGACCCAGGAGCAGAGCAGCACCGCGACCCTGCTCAGCAGCAACCTGCAGAGCATTGCCCTGGCCAACAGCGAACAGCGCGAAGTGGTGTCGAATCTGGCGATCACCGCCAAGGAACTGGAGAGGCTGGCGGCGGACTTGCGCCAGGAGGTCGATCGGTTCCGTTGATACCGGTCGCGTGCTCCGATCGCGTGGCCGCTGGGCACCGGCGGGGAGGCCGATTGCAAATGCGTGGGGCTGGGCTAAAACATAGGGGCAATTTCCCTACAGGATGCCTTCCCGGCAGGAGCTGACATGTCCCGTCTCACTCGTTTTGCCCTCCGTACAGCCGTACTGCCCCTGGCGCTGTCCAGCCAGATGGCGTCCAGCCAGGAGGCCGCGGGATTCATTTCTCCGGCTTCCTGGTACAGCGCCTTCAACGCTATCGCCCAGGTGGCGTGCCATAACTGCTACGAAAAACAGTACGCCAGCACCTTCACCAGTGTGCTCGACAGCGTGCGCACCCTGGAGCTGGATTTCTGGGACCAGCGCGATGCGGTCACCGGTGGTTCGGCCGGTCACTGGTTCGTGCGGCACAACCCCGGCACCCTGTTCCAGTCCGGCAATGACAACAACTGCACCGGCGACGGCAAAGGCACCAACGATCTCGAGGCCTGCCTCAACGACATCAGGCTCTGGAGCGACAGCCATCCCGGGCACTTCCCGATTACCCTGATCCTCGACAAGAAGCAGGGCTGGTCGAAGGAAAGCTCCGGGCGTACGCCGAAAGACTTCGATGATCTGGTCAGCCGGATTTTCCAGGGCAAGCTCTATACCCCGGGCGACCTGGCCCGGCACCTGGGTGTCAGCAGCAGTGCCTTGCAGGGCTCGCTCAAGGGCAAGTCCTGGCCGACCGCTAGCCAACTGCAGGGCAAGGTGCTGCTGGTGCTCAACCACTCGGAGAACCAGAAGCTCTCGCAATACGCCGAAGCCCGAACCACCAGCGCCAAGGTGTTCATTTCACCGGTCACCAACGGCCAGAACGATGTCAGTGGCGAGGTCAGCGGCATGTCCAGGACGTCGTCCGGTTACGTGGCCATGAACAACATGGGCAAGGGCGACAAACAGTGGGCCGCACAAGCCTTTGCCTACAGCCACATCGGTCGGGTGTGGGGTGATGACGGCGTGCCATTCACCCAGCACATCGCCGAGAAGGTCAATCTGTCGGCGTATTACAAGTTCGCCGAAGCCAAGGATGGCAACGGCTATCGCATCCGGCCGTTCTAATGTTTCAGCGGGGCTCGTCCGGTTCGGCGAGCCCCGGGTCCACCCGCTTGCCGATATCCCGCAGGCGTGCGAGCTGATCGACCATGGTCGGCGCTTCATCCAGGCTGCTGACAAAGGTCCACAGGTAGGTCATCACCGCGTACACGTGCCCGGCCTTGACCCCTTCGGTCAGGGCCAGCTGGCTGATGGCGATCACGAACAGCAGCGCGGCCGCCGAGCCGAGCAGCAGATAGGCCGCCGCCTCGCGGTCCGACAGCCAGATCCGCAGCCGCGACAGTAGCCGGTAGTGCCGTTGCAGGGACGTGGCGCCGACCTTGGCCACCAGGCCGATTTCCTTTTCCAGCCGGTCGTTCAGGCGCTCATGCAGCTCCTGATTGCGCCGGGCAAAACGCGGCAGCAGGGTCACGCACAGCAGCAAGGCCACCAGACAGGCCAGGCCGACCCAAGGTTCGATCACCAGCAACATCACCGCCGCACCGACAATCGAGACCAGCGCGGTGGCGATGGTCGGTACGTGCTTCTCGAAGAAGTCGACGAACTCCCGGGCCAGCACCACCCGCGCCGCGGCGGTCGAGGTGCTCTGGTTCTGCAGGCGCTGGTTGAGGATCACCGGCACCGCGAGGTCGGCGTAGATCCGCGTGAAGGTACGGGTATCCACCGCCCGCCGCGCGGCCCCGACCACCCAGAACGCCAGCACCACCAGGGCATAGACCAGGGCGCTGCCGGCGTCGCCGCGAATGATCGAGTCCACGGCGAACCCGGCAAACAGCGGGTAGGCCAGCAGCAACGCGTTCTCCAGCGCTACCAGCGACAAGGTGCAGAACAGCTTGCCGGGGTAGGCGCGGGCAATGGCTTTCAGGGTCTGACTGGCGGATTGCTGGCCGATTTTTTTGCTTTCATCGATCAGGACTTGCGGGGTAACGGCTGACATGAGTGCACCGGATGGAAGATAAACGCTATTATTGAGCGACTGCTCAATAGTATTTGAGCGACCGCTCAAAACGCAAGCGCCGTCGATCCGCCGGCGCCCTGAGGTAATGCCCGCATGTCCCGTACCGACCGCAAAGACCAGATCATCGCCGCTGCTCTGGAGCTGTTTCTCAGCAAGGGCTTCGCCGCTGTTTCCACCCGTGACCTGGCAGACTACGCCGGCCTGTCCCGTAGCCACATCTATCACTACTTCAGCGACTGGAATGAATTGCGTCGCGAAGCTTTCGTGCGTTTTGCCAACGAGCAACTGGACGCTGTAGGCGCGCCCCTGGTTGGCTTGCCGCCGCTTGCGGCCCTGCATGGATTCCTGCGCGATTGCCTGCCGGTTTCTGCCGAAGACAGCTGGGCGCTGTGGCTCGATGCCTGGGATGAAGCCATGCACGACACCGCGCTGGCCGAGGCCTACCAGAAGGTGGATGAGCAGTGGCAGGCCATGCTCACCAGCATTATCGAAGCCGGCGTGCAGGCCCAGGTGTTCCAGTGCGCATCACCCGCGCGCGCAGCCCGGCAGATCTTCGCCCAGATCATGGGTTATGCCGATGGCCTGTTGCTGCGGCCCTCGGCCGAGGCCGCCGCAGCGGCGATGGATGAGGTGATGGAAGTGGTCGAGTTGTTATTGAGGATTCGCTGAGCCCTGGAGAGGTGTTCGAGTGTGCCGATCGGTTGCGGAAATTAGGTTGCTGAAACGATTCATCAGCGCTATAAAAATCCTACAACTCCAATAAAGGCACTCCCCCATGACACCGCTCAGACTGCTGGTCGCTCTTTCCGCGTTCACCGCTGCTTCCCACGCCATGGCCTGGGACTATGTCCTGCTCGATACCGACAAGGCCGCCCAGGACTTTCATATCACCAGCGCACAGCTGGGGGTGAAAACCGCCAAGCCCTTTTCCGTGACCTTGCGCACCCTGCATGGCGGGCGGCAGGAGGGGGTGAGCATCGTCGATATCGACAACGGTGCGATGAAGCTCTCGGTAGTGCCGACCCGCGGCATGAATGTGCTGCAGGCCTCCGTCGGCACGGTGCGCATGGGTTGGGACTCGCCGGTCAAGGAGGTGGTCAACCCGGCGTTCATCGAACTCAACGGTCGCGGCGGCCTGGGCTGGCTGGAAGGCTTCAACGAACTGGTGACCCGCTGCGGCTACGAGTGGGTCGGGCATCCGGGCATGGATAACGGCGAGCTGCTGACCCTGCACGGTCGCGCGGCGAACATCCCGGCGAACAAGGTCACCCTGCATATCGACGAGAAGCCGCCGTATGCCATCAGCCTGCGCGGCGAGCTCAAGGAGCAGGCGTTCAAGAAGGTCGATTTCTCGGTGGCCACCGAGCTGGTGACCGAGCCGGGCAGCGTCAGTTTTGCCCTCAACGACACCCTGACCAACAACGGCGACTACCCGAAGGAATACCAGGCGCTGTATCACAGCAATTTCAGCACGCCGTTCCTCGAAGAGGGCGCGAAGTTCGCCGCACCGGTGAAGCAAGTATCGCCCTTCAATGACAAGGCCAAGGCCGACCTTGCCGATTGGCAGACCTACCGCGGCCCGACCCGGGATTACGACGAGACCGTCTACAACCTGGTGCCTTACGCCGATGCCCAGGGCGATACCCTGACGGTTCTGCACAACAAGGTTGGCAGCCTCGGCGTGGCGGTGGGCTTCAATACCCGGCAGTTGCCGGTGTTCTCCCTGTGGAAAAACACCGATACCCAAAGCCAGGGCTATGTGACCGGCTTGGAGCCGGGCACCAGTTTCTCCTACAACCGTCGCTACCAGCGCCCTCTGGGCCTGGTGCCGACCATCGAGGCCAGGCAGAGCAAGCAATTCCAGATCCGCTACAGCCTGCTGGCCGACAAGGCGGCTGTGGATAAGTCCCTGGCCGAGATCAGCCAGATCCAGAACGGCCGGCAGACCGAAGTACGGCCGACGCCACTGGTGGACCTGAGCCAGGAGTGATCCTCCTCAGCTCGCGGCCGGCCGGTATTGCAGCGCTTCGGCCAGGTGCTCGCGGCTGATCTGCTCGGCCTGCTCGAGGTCCGCCAGGGTGCGGGCGACCTTGAGCAGGCGGTGGGCGGCGCGCAGGGACAGGGTCAGGCGTTCGCAGGCGGTTTCCAGCCAGTGCTCGTCGGTTGTGGATAACTGGCAATGCCGGCGTAGGCCCGGCAGATCGAGAAAGGCATTGGCGCAACCCTGGCGCCGTTGTTGCCGCTCCCGGGCGCGGGCCACCAGGGCCGCGGCTTGCGCGGTGTTATCCCCAGCCTGGGGCTTGGGGTTGAGGGCGGTGCTTTCCCGGGCCACGGTCAGGTGCAGGTCGATGCGGTCGAGCAGCGGCCCGGAGAGCTTGTTGCGATAACGCTGGATCTGCTCCGGGGTGCAGCGGCAACGGCCACTGGGCTCGCCAAGATATCCACAGGGGCAGGGGTTCATTGCCGCTACCAGCTGGAAGCGTGCGGGAAAATGCACCCGGTCGCGGGCCCGGGCAATGACGATTTGCCCCGACTCCAGCGGCTCGCGCAGCACCTCCAGTACCTTGCGGTCAAATTCCGGCAACTCGTCAAGGAACAAAACTCCGTGGTGGGCGAGGGTGATTTCCCCAGGTTGCGGTTTCGAGCCTCCGCCCACCAGTGCCGGCCCTGACGCAGAGTGATGAGGCTGGCGAAACGGCCGCTGTGGCCAGTGGCTCAGGGGAATGTGGCTGGTGACCGACTGGATGGCGGCCACTTCCAGGGCTTCCTGTTCCTCCAGTGGCGGCAACAGGCCGGGCAGGCGGCTGGCCAGCAAGGTCTTGCCAGTGCCCGGCGGGCCGCTGAACAGCAGGTTGTGCGCACCGGCCGCGGCCACCAGCAGCGCGCGTTTGGCAGCCAGTTGGCCCTGCACTTCATTTAGGTCGGGGTAGGGCCGGTTCTGGTAGAGCAGGCCGTCCGAGGCGTAGGGCTCGATCGGGGTGTGGTCGTTGAAGTGGGCGACGGCTTCCAGCAAATGCTCGACGGCGATCACCTTCAGTCCCGAGGCCAGGCAGGCTTCCTCGGCATTCGCACGCGGCACCATCAGCGTGCGTCCGGCCTGGCGCGCGGCCAGGGCCGCTGGCAGCACGCCGCGCACCGGGCGAACCGCGCCGGAAAGTGCCAGTTCGCCCAGGCATTCGACATTCTCTAGGGCCAGGGTCGGTACCTGCACGCTGGCGGCGAGAATGCCCAGGGCGATTGCCAGGTCGAAGCGCCCGCCGTCCTTGGGCAGGTCGGCCGGGGCGAGATTGAGGGTGATGCGCCGGGCCGGAAAATCGAAGCCGGCATTGAGAATGGCGCTGCGCACCCGGTCCTTGCTTTCCTTGACCGCCGCTTCGGGCAGGCCCACCAGGGTCAGGGCCGGCAGGCCGTTGGCCAGATGGACTTCGACCGACACGGCCGGCGCTTGCACGCCGGTCTGGGCACGGCTGTGGACAATGGCCAGAGACATGACTCGTTCCTTGAGGCTGGGAAACCGCGTCCTGCGGTTGTGCAAGCCTAGCCCCGGCCAGGGCTAAGCAGCGTCGGCAAATAGACTCGGGATGTTGCGGCGGGCGGCTCAGCCGCGCCAGTCGTGGGACCAGCCTGGTTGGGCGATGTGCTGTTCGTACAGGGCGATGTCCGACTGGTTGTCGACTTCCACCCAACCGCCGCGAATGGCCACAGTGGCGATGGCAGTGCCGGCCTGGAGCAGGGCGCGCAGCAGGCTGGTCATGTCCAGTTTGTCGATCTGCGGGTCGTTCATGCCGGACAGCAGTGCCTGGACCTGGCGCCATCCTGCGGGGGTGAATTTCAGCAGGCCCATGTACTGGCCCTCGATTTCCTCGCGGCTGGCGACCCTTTCACCGATGCCCAGCAGTTGGCCTGCCTGTTGGCGGAAGCTTTCGGCGTCGCTGAGGGGATCATCGGAGCGCGCCGACCACAGGTCCCACCAGTCGAGGTCGTAGGTGATGCTCAGGGGGGCCTGGGAGGCCATCAGGTCACGGACGATGTCCGGGCGGTAGACGATATCGCCGTAGCACACCAGGGTCGGTTCGCTGGACAGCAGGGCATCGGCGCGCATCAGGCTGCGCACCATGTTGCTGCTGGCCCAATGCGGGTTGTACAGCCGGCTCTGGCCATAGCCTTCAAGGGCTTCGCTGCAATAACCGCTGACCAGGTGCACCTCGTCGACCCCGGCGTTTTCCAGGGCTTGCAGCTGCCATTCGAGCAGCGGCTTGCCAGCCAGGCGGGCCAGGGGCTTGGGTTGCGCGGCGGTCAGGTCTTTCAGGCGGGAACCGCGGCCGGCGGCGAGAATTACGGCTTTCATGTCAGGTCACTCAAAGAGCCATTGGCACAGTTGTCGATCGGCTTCGTCCAGCGCTGCTTCGCGCTCGGGATGCCACATGATGCCGGCCACCTTGAGGCTGGCATGCACCAGGGCCTCGCAGGTCCCGGCAGCGTCCAGGGCCCAGGGGCGCAGGGCGGCGGGCAGCGGGTCGAGCAACTGTTTGCCGTGGAAGGAATTGACCGAGCGCGAAGCGGCCTGGCCCTGTAGCCAGGGCAGCTCGTCGGCGGCCAGCAAGGTGATGAGGTGGCGTTGCGCGACGTGCACGTCGCGGTCGGCATCGGCCAACCGGCCGCCGAAAAAGCTGTGGATCAGTTGCAGACCGCGGCAGACCCCCAGCACCGGCAACCGCTCGGCCACGCAGTGGGCCAGCAGCGCCTGTTCGCTCTGGTCGCGCAACAGGTCGCCGCCGAGGTCGTCGCCACCGCTGAAGATCACGCCTTGCACGCCCTGGGCACGGGCATAGGCCACGGTGTCCTCGCCCAGGTTAGGCAGCAGCAGCCATTGGTTGCCGCAGCCAAGCTCGGCGAAAAAGCGGTACCAGTCCCTGGCCAGGCCGTCGCGCGGTTCGTGGTAGGCCTGGGGGTTGCAGGTTCTCAGGGTGATACCGAGACGTTTCATGGCTGCACCGGGTTCAGGGTCTTGTCGCGACAATTGAGGGCGATGCGCGGGCTGCGCAGGATCCGGTTGAACAACTGTTCGCCGCAGCCGATGGCCGCCGGGATGCCGAACTCGGCGCAGCGGATGGCCATGTGCGAGTTGGCCCCGCCGTATTGGGTGACCAGCCCGGCGATGCCGCGGGTGAAGACCCAGTCGTAGCCGGGGTCGGCATTTTCGATGCAGACGATCTTGCCCTTGAGCGGCGCCGAGGCCGGGGTGTCCTGGCGCAATTCCATGCCGATGGCTTCGACGTTCTGCCGGGTGATGAAGTTGGGCAGGCTGCGATGCAGCGGCGCGACGAATACATCGTCGACCGCGCTGATCAGGTGCCCGAGCTTCAGCGAGATGCCCTGTTCATAACTGCGTCGCGCCTGGCTGGCCGCCTCCAGCAGGACCCGGTCGGTGTCGTCCATCAGCGGCGTGGTGAGGCTGTCGAGCAGCGGGTGGATATCGAGAAAGGACAGGTCTTCCCTGGCCAGGCCGACGTCGGCGCCCCAGCTCACCAGCAGTTGCAGGGCATCGGACAAATCCCGGGTGAACACCAGCTTGGCGTATTCCCGGGCCTGGATGGCCTGGCTGGCGTAATCCAGCAGGTGTTCGGTCGACAGCGGCCAGCCTTGTTCGTCGATCAACTGCTGCAGGGCCTGGCGTTCTTCGGGGTGCAGCTGGAATGCCGCCTGCAGGCTTGCGCCATGACCCAGCTCGACGGTTGCGGCAGCGAACAGGTCGTGGCGTTCGTCATAACGCAATGAGGTGATGTCGTAGGTACCAGGTCGCAGATGGCCGAATTTGGCGACGAAGGCTGGCAGTGTCCGGGCGTCGGCGCAGACCTGGGCGTATTCGCGGGTCAGTTCGGTGGTGACGGTGTGGATCGACTGCTTCCAGGCCAGCAGGCGCTCGGTGCTCAGGGCGCCTCGGCGGCAGGCCGAGCGCAGCAGGGCTTCGGCGATGAATGCATGCCGGGCCAGCATGGCGAACGGCAGCGTACCTTGCTCGCGGCAGTCCAGCAGCAGGCGGTGGATGCTGTCGAGGTCGGCCGGCAGGGCATCGAGACGGCGGCTTTGCTGCTGGCGCTCGTGAGCGCGCACCTGATCCAGCAAGGGCGGCAGGGCGCCGGCGCCGTCACCGCTCAGCACCCGCAGCGTCAGTTGGTCGAGGGCCGAGCGATAGGTCCGTTGTTCGGCGGTGCTGAGGCTGTCGCCATAACGCTCGGCGAAGTCGGCATCGAAAGTGAAGTCCAGGCAGGTCTGGACGACTTCGAACTCGACCTTGTCGTGCCATTGCGGGTGGGCCTGCAGGCGCTGCAGCCAGGCGTTGACCAGCTTTGTACACAACCCTGGCTCCAGGCCCGCCGGCAGGAATGAGTTGAAGCTGCAGCGCACATCGATATACGGGTGATGGCCGAGCATCACCATCAGGGCCTGGTGCCGCGGGTGGTGATAACCCATCAGGGCGCGGGCTTCGCGCCAGGTCGAATCCGTCACCAGGCGCCGATACAGCGAGGCTGCCAGCGGGCGTGGGGTGGTGCCGATGATTTCCGCCGGATTCCAGTCGGGCATCACCCCCAGCAGGGTGCTGTCGCCATACAGGCCGGCCTGGGGCGCCAGGCGTTTGGCCAGGAAGCGCTGGATGTGCTCGAGCTGGCGCGCCACCCGCCGTTCGGTGACCGGGTGCCAGGTGTTGCACAGCGTGATGCGCCGTACCTGCAACACATACACCTGTTGGTGGCGGTCGACGGCGAATTCGATGTCCAGCGGCACGTTGCCACAGAGCGCTTCCAGCTCCCGGCAGGCGTCGATCACCGCCTGCAGGCGTGGGGAGCGCAACTGGGCACTCTCGGTGTCGCGGTAGACCAGCACGGTTTTCTGGATGCCCTGGCCGCCGGTGATGGTATCGGTCAGGCCGCTCTCATCGTCGTAGTTCACCACGTAATAAGGGGCGCCATGCTCCAGGTCGTGGGTCATCACCACGCCGCTCATCTGGATCGAGGTCAGCATCGGCTGGATCAGGACCTGGTTGTCCTCGCAGCAGTGCTCGGCAAAGGACGCGATCACCTGTTCGATGGCGACACTCAAGGCCCGAGGGTCGGTAATACTGACATTCAGGCAACTGGTGAACAGGCCGGCCATGGAACTGTTGACGCTGTCTTCGTTCTGCGCGCTGCTGCGCACGATCACGAAAAAGCCGCCATGCTCCAGCCGGGCAATGTTCTGCAGCACGTCAGCGGGGTCGTCCCGCCACTGCCGGGCGGTGAAGAAGTACAGCGGCAGGATCCGCGAGCGGGTGACCCGTGGTTGCAGGCGCTCCAGGGTTTCGGATTTGGTCCCGAAACGAACGATGTTTTCGGCGGCCCGGTTCATGGTGTGTCCTCGTGCTTGTCCACCGCCAGCAGGGCCAGGTGTTTGAGCAGCGGGTGAATGATGAAGTAGGGCGGCTTTTCGGCCTCGGCCGGCAGGGGACGCAGGGCCTGAGCGCCTTCGCGCCGCCAGTGGCTCAGGACTTCCACCAGCAGGTCGGCGCGGATCGCATTGTCATACAGGTAGTCGACGTCCATGCCAGGCGGGGGCAGGGGATAGGCCTTGCGCGCCAGTACCGGGCCGGTGTCGATCTGCTCATCGAGCAGCAGGGCGCTGGCGGCGCATTCGCGCTGTTCGATGATCTGGTAGTACAGGGTGGTGCTGCCGCGATAGTCCGGCAGCCAGCCGGAGTGGATATGCAGCACTGGGTAGCGACTCAGCAGGGCCGCCGGCACCAGTTGCCCGCCGTAGCCGGAGTAGACCAGCAGGTCCGGCGCCTGGCGGGCAATAAGTGCGAGCAGTTGCGGGTCGTCGAGAGTTTGGGCGGGACATATCTCGTGGGGCCAGTCCAGGGCGGCCAGGCAGGTGTCGATGTCTTGGCTCAGGTCCGGGCAGAACAGCCCCGCGAGTGGCTGTACCTGCAACTCGCGGGTGGTTTGCAACGCGCCGCCGCCCTGGCCGTAGACAATCACCGCTTCAGGTTCGATACCGGCGGCCGCCAAGCCTTGCAGGTAGGCGACCGAGCGCGCGGTGCGGGCGCAGAGGATCAGCAGGCGCGCGCGACTCATAAGCCGGCCTCCCGGGCGACTGTGGTCAGCACTTGTTGTTCCTGGGTCAGCAGCCAGGCCAGGTAGGCACCCTGGTCCGGGTCGAGGCGGCCCTGCTGCGACACCAGGGTATCCGTCAACTTGAGCAGGCCACTGAGGTAATAGGCCGCGCCGCTCGCCTGCCAGCCGTGCAGCATGCATTCGGCCAGCAACAGGTAAGGCGGTACGGCCCCATAGCTGCTATGGGGCAGCGGGCGGTGCGGAGCCTCGGCTTCGTAGCCGGCATACAGGCGTTTGCTCACTTCGAATTTCTTCAGCAGGCGCGGCAGCCAGTAGGCCGCCAGCGGGCCGGAGACTCCAGCGCCTGTGCGCATTTCCAGGCACAGATGGCCCAGCAGCGCCGTGCTGTCATTGGCGTGCGCCGGGCCTTGTGGATGTAGCGTAGGCAAGGCCGGCGCTGGCAGGTGGGCACATGCGGCCAGGCGCGAGGCGCGCCAGGCGTCGACGAAGGCTTCGCCCTGGAAGCTGCTGTAGCGATAGGCCTGCGGGTTTTCCAGCAGGTCCCCGTCGCTGTAGGCGTAGTTCAGCATGATGGTGGATACCCACAGAGCTGGCGAATACGTTCCACATAGCCCGGGATGTCGTCGGGCTCGTGACGGTTGTGCAGCACCAGGTCCGGGCGTTGCGGCGGTGGATACTCGATATCCACGCCCACCACGTTGCTCTGTTCGCCCCGCAGGGCGGACTGATACAGCCCCTTGTTGTCACGGCTGACCAGGGTGCTCAGCGGCACATCGACGAACACTTCCCGGTAGCTGGAGAAACGCTGGCGGTTGTCGTCGCTGATGTCCTGGAACATCGACAGGATGCAGCAGACCACATCGATGCCCTGGCTATCGAGCCAGCCGCACAGGGCCTGGATCCGTTCGGCGTTGACCCGGCGTCCGGCGACGCTGTAGGCGTCCGCCCGCTGGTCATGGCGAAACAGCGCGCGAATCTCGTCGCCGTCGACGAACACGGTCTGCGGCCGCTGCGCTTTCAGGCTGGCATACAGGGCCCGGCCAATCGTGGTTTTGCCCGCTCCTGACATGCCGACCAGCCAGATCACCATGGCTTCACCCCTGCTTGAGTATGTTTTCGATGTTGCGCAGCGCCAGTACCGCCAGCTCCGCCGAGAAACCATAGCTGGGAGCGAAGTAATGGCGACGCAGGCGCTGACGGACCGCGGCCTGCTGTTGCCAGAGGCTCTCGTCCCCCAGCAGGTTGGCCAGTTGCCAGCGCGCCTCGGGGTCGAGGTTGACGATGTCGTTGCGCAGCAGCACATCGGGCGATTCCTCGCCGGTCAGTGCATCCTGCTCGGCGTCCGGCACGTTCAACAGCAGCAGGTTCTTGTCCAGGTACAGGGCGCCGAACGCGGTTCCGCCGTAGTCCGAAACCACATAGTCGGCGCAACGGAACAGGGTGAGGTTGTCGTAGACGCGGGTAATCACCGCGGTGAACGGGTATTGCTCGAGCAGTTTCAGCGCCTCGGGATCGGCCTCGACCGACAGCGGGTGGGTCTTCACGATGACGTTGTAGCGATCGCACAACCCGGCCATGGCGTCGGCGAAGCGGCTGATCGACGACAGCTCCAGCCAGGTCGGCAGCCACAGCACCGTCTTTTTCGTCGGGTCCAGGCCCAGGTCCGCCGGGTGCTGGCCTTGCAGCGAGGTTTCGCGGAAGTAGGCGTCGTAGCGCGGGTAACCCATCTGGAAGGTCACGGCATCGCAGCATTCGCGCAGGCGCTCGGCCTGCCAGGGGCCGAAGCACAGAATCAGGTCGTAGTGCCGGTTCCAGCTGGAAAAGTTGTGTTTGTACTTGCCCAGGGCGTACATGAAGCGCACCTGCCGATGGCCCAGCGCCTTGATCATCGGCTGGGAGCCGTGGTCGTACATGCTGTGGTTGGAGACCACCACGTCATAGCGGTGGTTGGCCTTGATCACATCCAGGCTGCCGTGGCAGCTGTAACCCAGGCCACCGATCAGTTCGCGGCTTTGCGCGCGCTCTTCATGGGTGCCATGCAGGACCACATCGAAAGCGTCGGCCCCGAGCAGGCTCCAGACTGCCTGATAGTGATTGAGCATCTCGGCGGTATGGACGAAGAAGGCCAAGCGGCTGAAGGGTTTTGGCGCGGTCATAGGGCTACCTGGTGCAATTAAGTCGAGGCAAGCGTTCGCGTTGCTTGGCGGTGTTGTGGGGCATGACTCGCCCAGGGGTGGCCAGGATCGCAAACGCTGGACATGTTATCGGCGGAGTAGGGGGGAAATGAACGGGCGGGGCGGAAAATCTTTGCTGGCAGGGCCCGGCTCGACCGATGGCAGGCGTTGCCCGGTCGAGCCTATGCGCAGGAGCGCGGTCGAGGTGGTTATTGCTCGCTCGGATTGAGCTTGGCTTCCAGCTCGGCCACCTTCGCCTCCAGGCTTTCCAGGCGGGCGCGGGTGCGGGCCAGGACGACCATCTGGCTGTCGAATTCTTCCCGGCTGACCAGGTCCAGCTTGCTGAAGCCGCTTTGCAGCAGGGCCTTGAACTGGCTTTCGATTTCGGCGCGGGGCAGTGGGGTGTCGCCGCTGAACAGACGGGCGGCATGGCCGCTCAGGGCATCGAGGAGGTCTTTGGGCGCGAGCATGGGGAGTGTCCTGAAAACAATGGCGGGCAGTGTATCACGCACTGTCTATAGTCAATCGGCAGGCGCAGATGCACGCTTTTCGCGCATCGCGCCGGGCAGTGGCGCACCGTTGTTGTGCGTATCTGTGGCGATGATGGCGAAGTGGCTTCTTCAGCAGCGGCCAAGGGACTGAAATCAGTGGGTTTTCACGAGATGGCAAGGTTTCTGCTTAGTCGCTGATGACCCATGCACTGATGCAGTCGCTGTGACGAATGCAGTGCGGCAGGCGGAGCGGGGAAGTGTTTCGTCAGCAGCGGTTAGCTGGCGTCGCTCTGGTCGAGGAAGGCCGACGATGCGTTACAAAGCCAGGCACTGCGCTTAGACTTGAGTCGGGTTTGTTTTCCTGGGGCAAGTCCACCAATTCGGGAGAAAGTTTCATGAAGCTAGTCACTGCCATCATCAAGCCGTTCAAGTTGGACGACGTGCGCGAGTCGCTGTCCGAGATCGGCGTGCAGGGCATTACCGTTACTGAGGTCAAAGGCTTCGGCCGGCAGAAGGGGCACACCGAGCTGTATCGCGGCGCGGAGTACGTAGTCGACTTCCTGCCCAAGGTGAAGATCGACGTCGCCATCGACGACAAGGATCTTGATCGGGTCATCGAGGCGATAACCAAGGCCGCCAACACCGGCAAGATCGGTGACGGCAAGATCTTCGTGGTCAATCTGGAACAGGCTATTCGCATCCGTACCGGCGAAACCGATACCGACGCCATCTAAGCCGCCCCAAACCCAACGCCCCAGGAGAAAACAATATGACTCTGCGTAAAATCGCAGGGCTAGGAGCCCTTTTGTCCCTCGTAATGCCTGGCCTGGCCATGGCGGCAGACGAAGTGGCAGCCCCAGTCCTCAATTCCGGCGACACCGCCTGGATGCTGACCTCGACGGCCCTGGTGCTGTTCATGACCATTCCCGGCCTGGCGCTGTTCTACGGCGGCATGGTGCGCTCGAAAAACATTCTTTCCGTGATGATGCAGTGCTTCGCCATTACCGGTCTGATCAGCATCCTGTGGGTCATTTATGGCTACAGCATCGCGTTCGACACCACCGGCATGGAGCAGGGCGTCGTCAATTTCAACTCCTTCGTCGGCGGCATGGGCAAGGCCTTCCTGGCCGGCGTCACCCCGGCGAGCCTGACCGGCCCGGCGGCGCTGTTCCCCGAAGCGGTGTTCATCACCTTCCAGATGACCTTCGCCATCATTACCCCGGCGCTGATCGTCGGTGCCTTCGCCGAGCGGATGAAGTTCTCCGCCATGCTGATCTTCATGGCCATCTGGTTCACCCTGGTCTATGCGCCGATCGCGCACATGGTCTGGTCCGGCAACGGCGGCCTGATGTGGGACTGGGGCGTGCTGGACTTCGCCGGCGGCACCGTGGTGCATATCAACGCCGGTATCGCTGGCCTGGTGGCCTGCCTGGTGCTGGGCAAGCGTAAAGGCTTCCCGACCACCCCGATGGCGCCGCACAACCTGGGTTACACCCTGATGGGCGCGGCCATGCTGTGGATCGGCTGGTTCGGCTTCAACGCCGGTTCCGCCGCCGCCGCCAACGGCACCGCCGGCATGGCGATGCTGGTGACCCAGATCGCCACCGCCGCCGCGGCGCTGGGCTGGATGTTCGCCGAGTGGCTGACCCACGGTAAGCCAAGTGCCCTGGGCATCGCCTCGGGTGTGGTTGCCGGCCTGGTGGCGATCACGCCTGCCGCTGGCACCGTAGGCCCGATGGGCGCCCTGGTGATCGGCCTGGCAGCGGGCGTGGTGTGCTTCTTCTGCGCGACCACCCTGAAACGCAAGCTGGGCTACGACGACTCCCTGGACGCCTTCGGCGTGCACGGTATTGGCGGTATCCTCGGCGCGATCCTCACCGGCGTGTTCGCCGCGCCATCGCTGGGCGGCTTCGGCACCGTGACCGACATCGCCGCGCAAGTATGGATCCAGTGCAAAGGCGTGGGCTTCACAGTGATCTACACCGCGATCGTGACCTTCATCATCCTCAAGGTGCTGGATGTGGTCATCGGGCTGCGTGTCACCGAGGAAGAAGAGTCGGTCGGCCTCGACCTGGCGCAACACAACGAGCGTGGTTACAACCTGTAATTACGCCAGAAAAAAGTGCCCGGCTTGCCGGGCATTTTTTTGCCTGCGTTTTGTCATTGAGAGACAGCTGAAAGGTTTTTCCCAGAGCTTGTCAGCCCGTTTGACGAGTGCTTTTTTTTCGGGTCAATGACTTACAGCATTGGAGGAATATTCGACACTTTGTTTTTTCCCAGAGCGCGCTAGAATGCGCGCCGAATGTGCGGAGAACTGTATGTGGCAACAGACTCTGATTACCCTGCGGGCAAGGCCCCGGGGCTTTCATCTGGTAACGGACGAGTTACTCGCCGGCCTGCCTGAACTGAAGGCATGTCGGGTCGGTCTGTTGCATTTGTGGCTGCAGCATACCTCGGCCTCGTTGACCATCAACGAGAATGCCGACCCTGCGGTTCGTCGTGACTTCGAGCGTTTTTTCAACACCCTGGTGCCTCAAGGCATGGCCGGGTATGAACATGACGACGAAGGGCCCGATGATCTGCCGGCGCACTTCAAGGCCAGTTTGCTAGGCTGTCAATTGAGCTTGCCGGTATCGGCAGGTCGCTTGGCGTTAGGCAGCTGGCAAGGCGTTTATCTGGGCGAGCATCGCGATCATGGCGGTGCCCGCAAAGTCCTTGCCACCTTGCACGGTGATAAGGCATAAGCCGCTGGTTATCAGTGGATGTTGATTTTTTTCCAGCGGCCTTCGACAGTCGGCTCAGCTGGGCTATAACTAATCTGCTTTTCGCAAGTCATGAGGTAGAACATGAGCGACGATGATCTGGAAAACGACGACCTCGAAGTAGGCGACGAAGACGAAACCGAAGAAGGTCTTGAAGCGGCCGCCGACGATGTGGCGGAAGACGATGGCAGTGATGTTCCTGCCCCGACCGCCAAAGGCAAGGCCAAGGCTGCCGTCTCGGTAGACGAGTTGCCGAGTGTCGAAGCCAAGAACAAAGAGCGTGATGCACTGGCGCGCGCCATGGAGGAGTTCCTGGCCCGTGGCGGTAAAGTGCAGGAAGTCGAGGCCAATGTGGTTGCCGATCCGCCCAAGAAGCCTGATAACAAGTACGGTAGCCGGCCTATCTAAGCGCCCGCCACTTGCTTGCTGAAAAAGCCCGCCGTCGCTGCGGGCTTTTTCATGGGCGCTTGTTGGGCGATGACACCGTATTGCGGTGATCGAGCTATCAGGCGCCGCTGTGCCAGCGCGCCAGCAGTTTCGGCAGTTCGGTCAGGCTGCGGATTTCCGCGTCCGGCAGCCGCTCGGCCTCCCAGACCTTGCCGGCCGGGTTGAACCAGATGGCCCGCAAGCCGGCCTGCTGCGCCCCGGCGATGTCGTCGCCCGGGTGGTCGCCGATGTGCACGGCGGTGTCCGGTGTCGCTTCGCCCCGTTGTAGGGCCTCGTGAAACAGCCGTGAATCGGGCTTGGCGATGCCAATGTCTTCGGCGCACAGGGCGAACTTGAAGTAATCCGCCAGCCCCAGGCGGCGCACATCGGCGTTGCCGTTGGTGACCACGCCCAGTGCGAAGTGGTTGGCCAGCGCTTCCAGGGTCGGCTGCACTTCGGGAAAGATATCCAGCTGATGCCGGGCATGCAGGAACACTTCAAAGCCCTGGTCGGCCAGGGTATTGGCCTGGCCCTGGTCATAGCCGGCTTCCTCCAGCGCATGAAACAGCACCCGCCGGCGCAGCGCGCTGATGCGGTACTTGAGCCCCGGTTCGTTGTTCAGCACCCGCTCACGGATGGCCCAGAGATGCTCCACCGGTATGCCGCCCAGCTGCGGGGCGTGGTCGGTCAGCCACTGGCGCAGCACGGCTTCGGCGCTGACGATCACGGGCGCGGTATCCCACAGCGTGTCGTCGAGGTCGAAGGTGATCAGCTTGATCGTCATTACTCACCGCCTTTGTTGCGTTTGGCCCGTGGGTGGGCGCTGTCGTAGACCGCTGCCAGGTGCTGGAAGTCCAGGTGGGTATAGATCTGCGTGGTCTTGATATCCGAGTGCCCCAGCAGTTCCTGTACGGCGCGCAGGTCCTGGGAGGATTCCAGCATGTGGCTGGCGAAGGAATGTCGCAACATATGCGGATGCAGGTTCTGTCCCAGCTCGCGCTCGCCGGCGGCTTTGACCCGTAGCTGGATCGCCCGTGGGCCCAGGCGCCGGCCCTGCTGGCTGACGAACACCGCGTCGTCCGGCGGATTACTCAGCGCCCGTAGCGGCAGCCACAGCTGCAGCGCCTCGCGGGCCTTCTTGCCGACCGGCAGGACCCGGGTCTTGCTGCCCTTACCGTGGACCTGCACCAGGCCATCGGCCAGGTCCAGCTGTTCGAGGTCGAGGCTGGTCAGCTCCGACAGGCGCAGCCCGGAGGAATAGAACAGCTCAAGAATCGCCTGGTCTCGATGAGCGAGGAAATCATCTTCCACCGCGCCATCGAGCAGTTGCAGCGCACGATCGGTGTCCAGGGTCTTGGGCAGGCGACGCTCGCCCTTGGGCGGCGCCAGCCCGTTGGCCGGGTCGTGATTGCACAGGCCTTCGCGGTTCAGATAGTGATACAGGCCGCGTACGGCGGAGAGCAGGCGCGCCAGGCTGCGGGACGATTGGCCCTGCTGGTGCAGGCGCGCAATCATGCTGCGCAGGCCCTGGATGTCCAGGTCGGACCAGCTGGAAACCTGCTGCTTGGCGCAGAAGGCCAGCACTTTTTCCAGATCGCGGCGGTAGGCCTGCAACGTATGGGGCGACACTTGGCGCTCACTGCGCAGGTGCTCGCAGTAGGCGTCCAATTGTCGTTCCATGGTCAGCGAACCGAGCGTAGCGAGTGAGTGAAGCGCGGCAGCACGCGGCCCATGACTTCGGCGATGTAGCTGAGGAACAGCGTCCCCACCGAGCTTTTGTAGTGCTGCGGGTCGCGGCTGGCGATGGCCAGCACGCCGTGAATGCCCTGATGGGCGATGGCGACCACGGCGCTGGAGCCGATCTGCTGGCGCTGTTCTTCGCCGAACAGGAAGTCCAGCTCATGCTCGCGCAGGCTGCCGCTGACGCTCTTGCCTTCGGTCAGCAAGCCGCCGATGGCGGTCTGGGCGTCGGCGGCGGTGACCCAGCGGCCTACCGGCATGGCGCTGTCGCTGAACAGGATCAGGCTCACGAACGGTACCTGGAAGTCCTGGCGCAGGCTGTCTTCGACGCTCATCACCACGTCTTCCAGGCTGTTGGCATCCATCAGCGCGAGAATCAGGCGGCGGGTCTTCTCGAAGAGCCGGTCGTTGTCGCGGGCCACGTCCATCAACTGCGAAAGCCGGTGGCGCATCTCGATGTTGCGCTCGCGCAGGATCTTCATCTGCCGCTCCACCAGCGAGATGGTGTCACCGCGCTGATGGGGAATGCGCAAGGCAGGGAGCAGTTCTTCATGCTCGACGAAGAAGTCCGGATGAGCCTCCAGATACGCGGCGATCGCCGCCGCCTCGAGGTTTTCGCAAGGAGATTCGTCGGGCTGTTCGGCTGGAACCTGAGGCTGATCAGTCATGGTTTTCGCTCATTCAAAGACGCACCTGTCCTTCGTATACGCGCACTGCCGGGCCGGTCATCTTCACCGGTTGGCCAGGGCCTGCCCATTCGATGGACAGGCGCCCGCCCGGCAGGTCGATCAATAGCGGCGAATCCATCCACCCCTGGCTGATCGCGGCCACTGCGGCGGCGCAGGCGCCGGTACCGCAGGCCTGGGTTTCCCCGGCGCCACGTTCCCAGACCCGCAACTGCGCACGCTGACGGTCGATGACCTGGATGAAGCCGACATTGACCCGGGCCGGGAAGCGCGGGTGATGTTCGATCTTCGGCCCCAGCTCATGCACCGGCGCATTGTTGATGTCGTTGACCCGCAGCACGGCATGGGGGTTGCCCATGGACACGGCGGCCATCTCGACGGTCTGGCCATCGACTTCGACCTGGTAACTCAAGGCCTGGGCCGGCGCCACGAACGGAATCTGCTCGGGCACCAGGCGCGGCGCGCCCATGTCGACGCTGATCTGACCGTCGTTGCGCACATCCAGTTCGATGATGCCGCTTTTGGTCTCGACGCGGATCTGGCGCTTGGTGGTCAGGCGCTTGTCCAGCACGAAGCGGGCGAAACAGCGCGCACCGTTACCGCATTGCTCCACTTCGGAGCCGTCGGCATTGAAGATCCGGTAGCGGAAATCCACGTCCGGGTTGCTCGGCGCCTCGACGATCAGCAACTGGTCGAAACCGACACCGGTGTTGCGATCGCCCCATTGCTTGGCATGTTTGGGCAGGATGTGCGCGTGCTGGCTGACCAGGTCGAGGACCATGAAGTCATTACCCAGGCCGTGCATCTTGGTAAAACGCAGCAGCATGGTTCTACTCCGGCAGCAGGCTTTCGCCAGCAAACAACTCGGCTACCGTCTCGCGGCGACGCACTTCAACAGCCTGTTCACCATCGACCAGCACTTCAGCAGCGCGACCGCGGGTGTTGTAGTTGGAGCTCATGACGAAACCGTAGGCACCGGCCGAATGCACGGCCAGCAGGTCGCCTTCTTCCAGCGCAAGCTGACGTTCCTTGGCCAGGAAGTCGCCGGTTTCGCAGATCGGGCCGACGATGTCGTAGATACGGGCCTGGCCATCGCGCGGGCGTACGGCGCTGACGTCCATCCAGGCCTGGTATAGGGCCGGGCGGATCAGGTCGTTCATTGCCGCGTCGACGATGGCGAAGTCCTTGTGTTCGGTGTGCTTGAGGTACTCGACCCGGGTCAGCAGTACCCCGGCGTTGGCGACGATGAAACGGCCGGGTTCGAAGACCAGTTCCAGGTCGCGGCCGTCGAGACGTTCGCGCACGGCCTTGACGTAGTCGGCGGCCAGCGGCGGCTCTTCATCGCGATAGCGCACGCCCAGGCCACCACCGAGGTCGATGTGGCGCAGGTAGATGCCGCACTCGCCCAGGCGGTCGACCAGGTCCAGCAGACGGTCGAGGGCATCGATGAAGGGGGCCAGGGTGGTCAGTTGCGAGCCGATATGGCAGTCGACGCCGACCACTTCCAGGTTCGGCAGCTGTGCCGCGCGGATGTACACGTCTTCGGCATCGGCGATGGCGATACCGAACTTGTTTTCCTTCAGGCCGGTAGAAATGTACGGGTGGGTGCCCGCGTCTACATCCGGGTTGACCCGCAGCGAGACCGGCGCGCGAACATTCAGTTCGGCGGCGACCTGTTGCAGGCGCTCCAGCTCGTCGCTGGACTCGACGTTGAAGCAGTGCACGCCGACTTCCAGGGCGCGACGCATGTCGTCACGGGTCTTGCCGACACCGGAGAAAACGATCTTGTCGGCCGCGCCGCCAGCTGCCAGGACGCGTTCCAGCTCGCCGCGGGAGACGATGTCGAAACCGGCGCCCAGACGCGCCAGGACATTCAGTACACCCAGGTTGGAGTTGGCCTTTACCGCGAAGCAGACCAGGTGCGGCATGCCGGCGAGGGCATCGGCGTACGCGTGGTACTGCGCTTCGATATGCGCTCGGGAATAGACGTAGGTCGGCGTGCCAAAGCGCTCGGCAATGGCGGACAACGCTACACCTTCCGCGAACAGCTGACCGTCGCGGTAGTTAAAAGCGTCCATGGGGTTCCCTTAGTTGGTGTCGTGCTTGTGCGACTGCGAGTGACCTTGGTCTTCAGGGGATTTGCTGTCATCGGGAAGATACAGCGGGCCTTTTTGACCGCAGGCAGTGACAAGGCAGGCAACCGCGACGAGCGCAGCAAGGGAAGAGATCAGGCGCTTCATGGCGAAATCCTTGAGAATGCGTTAATTGCGCCCGAGTATACCGGCCACCCAGCGGCTTGCCTATGCGCTGGAATACCCGTCCGGCGGGCCTTTGCCCCGGGCGCAGGCGCCGAGCGCGGCAGCTGCGGGGATATTTTCTCTGCTGCCCGCGCCCTTGATCGGTATCCTTTGCATTCGCCCGGATGCGCCCGTATCTTGCGGCGCTTGAGCGTGAGTAGACACTTTTCGAGGTTCCCGCAATGAGTTTGACTGAAGCCCGTTTCCACGACCTGGTCGATGCCACCCAGCAGACGCTGGAGGACATTTTCGATGAGAGTGACCTGGATATCGATCTGGAGAGCTCCGCCGGTGTGCTCACCGTCAAGTTCGAAAACGGCAGCCAGGTGATCTTCAGCCGCCAGGAACCGCTGCGTCAGCTGTGGCTGGCCGCGCGCTCCGGCGGTTTCCACTTCGACTACGACGAAGAAAGCGAACGCTGGATGTGCGACAAGAGCGAAGAGCAGCTGGGCGAAATGCTCGAGCGCATCGTTCTCGAGCAGGCCGACATCAAGCTCGAGTTCGAAGGGCTCTGAGGCCGTGACGCCAACCGCCCCGGCGCGCCCGCCCAAGCCGTTGTACAGCAATGTCAGCCCGGCGGTGGCCTCGCCCTGCATCAGCTTGTGCCGGCTGGACGAGGAAAAAGTCTGCAAGGGCTGTTTCCGGCATGTCGAAGACATTCGCGAATGGCGCTCGGCGGACGATGAGCGACGGCGAGTCATCTGCCGCCAGGCGCTGGAGCGCAAGCGGGCGGCGGCGCCCGGCATGGGCTAGCCCAGGCACAAAGGCCCGGCGGCTTGTTTATTTGTGCTGCTGTGGTAGTGTCCGGTTACGCCTCGCCACATCGAGGCCGGTGAAAACCCCGTCTTATCTGGACGGGGTTTTGCTTTTTTGTGCCGAAAAAAGGAGTCTGCCTGGATCATGAGCACCGCACCTTCCATCATTCTCACCCGCCTCGACGTGCAGCGTCTGGAGCGCCTGATCGACAGCCTGGACGACACGCTGCCAGGCGTCATTGCGTTGCAGACCGAGCTGGATCGCGCCGAAACCCTGGTGGGCCACGATGAAGTCCCGCCTGGTGTCGTGACCATGAATTCGCGCGTGCATTGCCGCGAAGAGGGCAGCGGCAAGGACTATCACCTGACCCTGGTGTATCCACAGGACGCCAACGCCGACGAAGGCCGGATCTCCATCCTGGCGCCGGTGGGCAGCGCCTTGCTCGGCTTGCAGGTCGGGCAGTACATCGACTGGCCGGCACCCGGCGGCAAGACCCTGAAGCTGACGTTGCTGGAAGTGGAATACCAACCTGAAGCGGCTGGCGATTTTCACCTCTGACGGGCACTTCTTGACCGGCTAGACCTGCTCGAGCGCGTCGTTCAAGGCGCGCTCCAGGTCGGCTTTGTAGCGCAGGTAAAGGTTGCTTGAGCCGTGGTGGTCACCGAGCAGGCCGGACAGGTCCAGGTCGGTGATGTAGCAGCGATAGCGTTCGGTTTCGCGGCGCTGGCCGACAATCTCCTGGGCGACCGCGGCGAACAACTGGTCGCCATGCTCCAGCTCGGAAAACTCCCGTTGATTGCAATACAGGGTGACCTGCACCTGCCCCGGTGCGGCTTTGCCGATGATGCCCTGCACGTCATAAAAGGCTTTGTTCGCCGGCGTTTGTGGCGCCGGGCGCGGCTCGACCCGGCGAGCCCTTGTGCTGCCTGAAGGCAATATCTGGTAATACAAAATGTCCAGTGGCACGAGGGCCTGGGAGGCCTCCATCGGCAGTTGGGCATCGCGCCGATAGAGGATCGACTGCAGGAAGCGTTGCAACGGAACCAGCAGGCTCTGTTCGTCGTGGTAGGGCAGGCGTTGCTGCCAGAGCGCATCGAACTCATCCAGTACGTACAGCTCGGCCTGAGCCTCGACGACGCGGTAGAACACCTGGATGCAGTCAGGCTGGCCCATCGGCAGGATCAGCGCCAGGTCGTGTTCTTCCAGGGCCATCGGGTCCAGGTGCAGCGGGCTGTAGCTCGACTGTTCTTCGCCCAGGTAGTCGATCAGCGCCGGCAGGCTTGCCAGCGCCACATGATTGACCTGGCCCGGCACCAGCTCCAGCACGTGGTAATGCTGCTGCACCTGGATCAGGTAGCGGTGATTGAGCTGGCTGAGCAACAGGTTCTGCGCCGTGTCGAACAGCTCTTCGACCCGCTGGGCGATGAACTGGGCGCGGTTGTGGCAAAAGCAGCGCACGCGCAGCTTCGGCTGCTCAGGGCCGCGCGGCAGGTTGTTGAGATAGTCGCGCAGGCAGTCGAGCAGGGCATGGGCGCCGTCGTAACGGCTTACCAATACTTCGTTCCAGCTGTTGAGCGTCACCTGGTCGAGGGTCAGCACCAGGTTTTCCCGCACCCCGGCGTAGCTCAGGGAGTCGGTGCGCTCGGTGGTCATCAGGATGTTCAGGTCGCGGTGGTGCTTGAGCGGGTCGCGGCCGACGTTCACCAGGATCAGCACTTCGCTGGGCACGCTGGTGCGCAGCAGGCGTTCTTCGCTGACGGTGCCCAGGGGCAGGGCAATGGTCTGTTGCAGGCTGCCCAGCAGATTGAACAGCTCGAACTCGCTCAGGTCGCTGCTGCCCGGATGCAGCGCCAGGCGCGTGCTGCTGTCGATCACCCCGTTACGATGGCACCAGGTCAGCAGCTCCAGCAGTTCGCGGCTGCGCTTGATCGGCGCGAAATGTTCCCACTCCAGGGCATTCAGGCTGCCGTTGTACAGGCCCCAGTGGGTTTGCCCCGGTTCTTTCTTATTGGGCGCCTGCACCAGGGTCAGGGTGTCTTCGGCCAGGTCCGGGGCGATGCCGGGGTTGATGAACTCGATCTTGCCGGCCTTGCGTTCAAAGGCCGCGTACAGGCGACGGCCGAGGACATTCAGGTCGCGCTTGTTGATCAGGCCGAGGGTCTGCTCGGTACGGGCGAACTGGGTCAGGAAGCGGTAGCTGTAGTTCAGTTCATTGACCAGGGCCCGGCGTTCGGCGCTGACCTGGCGGACTTTCCACTGGCTGCGGCTGTCGAGCATCGCCAGCTGGCGCTGATCCCAGCCCCATTCGTGGGCCAGCCGTTCGAGCAGCGAGCGCTGCCAGCTCGGGTTGCGCGCGCCGTTGTTGCCAGTGAGCTTGCGGTTGACCTTCAGGTACAGGCTGCGACGCACCAGCTCCAGGCGCTCCGGCTCGCCGCGGGCCTTGAGGTATTCCTCGATGCGCCGGTAGACCACGATGTACGGGTCCAGCTCGTCGAGGTCCAGGCGGTTGGCGAACACTGCCTGCTTGAAGCGCAGGCTCAGGCATTCCACCCGCGGGTGTTCGCTGGCGTAGACCTCGGTCAGCAGCAACTTGAGCACCGACTTGTACGGCGACTCGATGCCCTTGAACAGCTGCCAGAGCCCGGCGCCGATAAATTCCCCCGGTGGAATATGGGCCAGATGGCCAAGATCGAGGTTTTCATCGGCGGGAATGAAGCGCTTGGACAGCAGCGTATGGGTGTACTCGTGGTAGCGGGCTTCTTCGTATACCGGCACCAGCCACCACAGCGGCGTACGTCCGGCGAGCCAGATGGCGGTGCGATAGAACTCGTCCAGCAGCAGGTAGTGCTGGGTGGTGCCGCAATCGTCGGAACTCAGCTGGGTGTCACGATCGCCACGGATAAAGCGGCTGGGGTCGATCAGGAAGAAGTGCGCCTCGGCGCCCTGGCTGGCGGCCCAGGCTTCCAGCAGCAGGCATTTCTTGCGCAGTTCGGCGAGTTCGTTCTCGCCGAGGTCGGGCGCATGGCAGACCCACACGTCCATATCGCTCTGGTCGGCCTGGGCCAGGGTACCCAGGCTGCCCATCAGGAACAGGCCGTGGATAGGTCGCGGCGCATTGCTGGGCCGGGCCTTGTAGGAAAACGAACGGGTCAGGCGCTGGGCTTCGTTGAGCGTCGGCGTGTCGGGCTCGTAGTTCGACAGCCCGGCGGGTGTACCGCCCGACACATAGCCCGGTAATAACGGGTGGTTGACGTGAAAGAACAGCGGCAACAGGTTGAGCACCAGTTGCTGGCGTGGCGACAACCCCTCCATGGCCCGGCCCAGGCGCCCTTCGTTGAGCTTCAGAAAGCGCGCGCGCAACTGGCTGAGAACCTTGCGATCGATTCCCTCGTCCAGATCTGGGCGGATTTCATGGGTGCGGGTCATTCAAACAGGCTCGCGAAGCTTGAACGTGGGAGGTTTTGTATGCGGAGGAGTTTACAGCCAGTCGAGGGCGAGCTTTAAGTTGAATTTTATTTTTGACGTCAGATTTCCAGCGTGAGGCTGGAGCTTGCCCGCGGAATCCGACAGGCGGGGATTCCGAGGGCCGTAGGGGAGAGCGTTCAGGCGGCTTCTTTGACCGTCAGAATGGTCAGCAGGCCTTGGGCATGCTCGGCGGCATCGCGGCCCAGGCTGGTCAGGTAACCACCATCGGGCTGGGTAATGAGCTCTTTTTCGAACAGGCGTCGTGCGGCGGCGATAGCTTGGGGGGCAGCGGTCTGATGGATTTTCAGGCCTTCCTGGGAACTGTCCAGGTTGAAGAGTACAAGGATTTCCAGTTCGGCAACCAACTCAGGGGTATACGACATAAGGACTCCAGACTTTCTAGGAATTAGACGACAGCGTCCTTAAGGTGACCGCAGTTGTGCAGCCTGTCCAGTGTCCGCTGCGGACTTTTACGCCCCTGGGCGGCGGTATTTGGCCGCAGGGCGCGTACCAGTGTAGCCAAGGCCCGCAATCGCGCCGGCCAGGTGCGGGCGCGAGGCGTGGCGGGCTTATTTCTTCTCGGGCGGCAGCTCGGGCAGGGCGCGCAGCGCGGCTTCGTACCATTGAGTGTCGAACGCGCGGTCTTCTTCGAGGATCGCGTCGATTTCCACCGCCAGGACGTGAGCCATGAGGTTGAGGATTTCGTCACGCTCATAGCCAACCAGGGTCAGCTTGTTGAAAGTGGCCTTGGCCGCGGGCGGGTTGTCGCTTTCGATCTGGTTTTCGATCGCTTCGATCAGGGTGTTTTCGGCGAACGCTTCTTCGTCGTTGTCGTCTTGGTTGGCGTCGGGGATTGGCTCGCTCATGGCAGGCTCCTCAAGGAAAGGTCGTCAGTTTACCCGTATTCAGGAGCCTGATGCTGCTGGCCAGTCGGCTGTCGAGGATCTATAAGAGTGGCTGCCAACCCCGTACCCGGCCTGGAGGCTACGTGATGCTCAAGCTTTATGGATTCGCCGTCAGCAATTACTACAACATGGTGAAACTGGCGTTGCTGGAAAAAGCTCTGCCTTTCGAAGAAGTGCCGTTTTACGCCGGGCAAAGCCCTGAGGCGTTGGCCATCAGCCCACGTGGCAAGGTACCGGTGCTGGGGGTGGAGCAGGGTTTTATCAATGAAACCAGCGTGATCCTCGAATACCTTGAAAGCCAGCCGGGTCCGGCGCTGCTGCCAAGCGATCCGTTCGAGCGTGCCCAGGCGCTGGCGCTGGCCAAGGAGATCGAGCTTTACATCGAGCTGCCGGCGCGGGCCTGTTACGGCGAGGCGTTCTTCGGTACGGCGGTCCCCGAGGCTATCAAGGAAAAATCCCACAACGAGCTGGTGCTGGGGTTCGCCTCGCTGGCCAGGCACGGCAAGTTCGCCCCTTATGTGGCGGGCAGCAGCCTGAGCGTGGCGGATCTGTATTTCTTGTACAGCGTCAGCCTGGCCTGTGCGGTAGGGCAGAAGCTGTTCGGTGTGGATTTGCTGGCCGAGATGCCGGCGGCCAAGGCCTTGATGGCGCGGCTGGAGCAGATGCCCAATGTGCAGCGGGTCGCGGCGGACAAGGACGCGGCGATGCCGCAGTTCCTGGCGATGATCGCCAGCAAGAAGTAGGAAGGTTTCAGGTCGCTGATCGCGGGCAAGCCATGCTCTTGTGGGAGCCTGGCTTGCCCGCGCTGGCTTTTAGCGGTTGCTCAGCAACGCCTGGCCGCGAACCACCGCTGCCTTGACTTGAGCCGGGGCCGTGCCACCGATGTGGTCACGGGCATTGACCGAACCTTCCAGGGTCAGCACGGCAAACACGTCCTGATCGATCTGGTCGCTGAACTTGCGCAGTTCTTCCAGGCTCATTTCCGCCAGGTCCTTGCCGGTTTCCACGCCGTACTTCACGGCGTGGCCAACGATCTCGTGGCAATCGCGGAATGGCAGGCCGCGGCGCACCAGGTAGTCCGCCAGGTCAGTGGCGGTGGAGAAGCCGCGCAGCGCCGCTTCGCGCATCATCGCGTGCTTGGGCTTGATCGCCGGGATCATGTCGGCGAAGGCCCGCAGCGAGTCGCGCAGGGTGTCGGCGGCGTCGAACAGCGGTTCCTTGTCTTCCTGGTTGTCCTTGTTGTAGGCCAGGGGCTGGCCCTTCATCAGGGTCAGCAGGCCCATCAGGGCGCCGAACACGCGGCCGCTCTTGCCACGAACCAGCTCCGGAACGTCCGGGTTTTTCTTTTGCGGCATGATCGAGCTGCCGGTGCAGAAACGGTCGGGCAGATCGATGAACTGGAACTGCGCGCTGGTCCACAGCACCAACTCTTCGGAGAAGCGCGACAGGTGCATCATGGCCAGGCTGGCGGCGGCGCAGAACTCAATGGCGAAATCGCGATCAGACACATTGTCCAACGAGTTGCCACCGACGGCGTCGAAGCCCAGCAGCTGGCAGGTCAGCTCGCGGTCGATCGGGTAGGTGGTGCCGGCCAGCGCGGCGCTACCCAGGGGCATGCGGTTGGTGCGCTTGCGGCAATCGACCAGGCGCTCGTAGTCGCGGCTGAGCATTTCGAACCAGGCCAGCATGTGATGACCGAAGGTCACAGGCTGTGCTGTCTGCAGGTGAGTGAAGCCCGGCATGATGGTGTCGGCTTCGCGCTCGGCTTGTTCCAGCAGGCCTTTTTGCAGGCGGGTGATTTCCGCCAGGATCAGATCGATTTCGTCGCGCAGCCACAGGCGGATATCGGTGGCCACCTGGTCGTTGCGGCTACGGCCGGTGTGCAGCTTTTTGCCGGTGACGCCGATGCGGTCGGTCAGGCGTGCTTCGATGTTCATGTGCACGTCTTCCAGGTCGACGCGCCAGTCGAAGGTGCCCGCCTCGATTTCGCCCTGGATGGTTTTCAGGCCGTCGATGATGCTGTCGCGTTCGGCATCGGTCAGTACGCCGACTTTGGCCAGCATGGTGGCGTGGGCGATCGAGCCCATGATGTCGTGACGATAGAGGCGCTGGTCGAAAGTGACGGAGGCGGTGAAGCGGGCGACGAAGGCGTCGACGGGCTCACTGAAGCGGCCGCCCCAGGACTGATTGGTCTTGTCAGTGCTCATGAATTCGCTCGTGATCGGCTGGAAGGGAAATGAGGTGAAAAGTTGCCGCGGATAATAACAGGGTTGCCAATCCTGTAGCTGGCACCGGTCGGCAGGTTTTTATTTCTGCCATGGGGGCCGCGGGCGCTTGTCGCCGACCTCGGGCGCGCAGAGACTAGGCGAGCGAAGGCGGGGTGCGAGGGGTGATGTAACGATATTTATCGATAGAGCAATATCGTCTTGGCAACCGTCTACAGTTGGACTGAAGGAACAGCGCAATCTCGGATGTTTCATCGAGCCTGGTCGCTGATCACGCAACCGTTGTCGCATGCGCTCCGGTCCCGGCACCACCTCGCGATTCACGAGGGAGGCGGTCGGTGTGGAAGCGGACTATAAGAGAGGGGGTGTTTGTGTCCTGTATCAGCAGTCCCCATGACCATGTCGTGCAGTGGCGGGCCTTGAACGGTATCGGACAGGCCCGGGTAAATAATGGTGCCCGTCGTGGGGCACTTTTTGGCCCTCGCACTAGTCTTAGCGTGGATCGCCGTGACGGACGTCACTTCACCTGTCTACGCTATCCTTGTGCGAGACTCACGCAGGAATCCAGCGCAATATGAATGTCCTGATCGTTGATGACGAACCCCTAGCCCGCGAGCGACTGAGCCGCATGGTCAGTGAGCTTGAGGGATACAGTGTCCTGGAGCCCAGCGCCACCAATGGCGAAGAGGCATTGGCCCTGATCGACAGCCTGAAACCGGATGTCGTGCTTCTCGACATCCGCATGCCGGGTCTCGATGGCCTGCAGGTTGCCGCCCGTTTGTGCGAGCGCGAGGCGCCGCCAGCCGTGGTGTTCTGTGCCGCCCCTGATGAATTCGCCCTCGAGGCTTTTGATGTCAGCGAGGTAGGTCACTTGCTCAAACCGGTGCGTTCCGAGCATCTGCTCGAGGCGCTGAAAAAGGCCGACCGCCCCAACAGGGTCCAGCTGGCGGCCCTGACCCGGCCCGCCGCCGAAAGCGGCAGCGGCCCCCGCAGCCATATCAGTGCGCGGACCCGCAAAGGTATCGAGCTGATCCCGCTGGATCAGGTCGTCTATTTCATTGCCGACCACAAATACGTGACCTTGCGCCATGAGAGCGGCGAAGTCCTGCTGGACGAACCCCTGAAGGCGCTGGAGGACGAGTTTGGCGAGCGTTTCGTTCGCATCCATCGCAACGCCCTGGTGGCCCGTGAACGCATCGAACGCCTGCAGCGTACGCCGCTGGGGCATTTCCAGCTGTTCCTCAAGGGGCTCAATGGTGATGCGCTGATCGTCAGCCGACGGCATGTGGCCGGCGTGCGCAAGATGATGCAGCAGCTCTAGATCCGGGCGGCCGGGCGGGTCATGCACCCCGCCCGCCACGTTCCTGCAGCCAGGGAGGGGCTGTAGTTCCTGATACAAGTCAAAGTTGATTTGGCTGAGCTGTTATCATCTGCCGTATTTTCTTCAGTACGGATTGATCCATGTCCTCTCGCGAAATCCGCATCGCTACCCGCAAAAGTGCCTTGGCCTTGTGGCAAGCCGAACACGTCAAAGCTCGTCTGGAAGCCGCTCACCCGGGGTTGATCGTGACGCTGGTGCCCATGGTCAGTCGCGGCGACAAGCTGCTCGACTCGCCATTGTCGAAAATCGGTGGCAAGGGACTGTTCGTCAAGGAGCTGGAAACCGCGCTGCTGGAAAACGAAGCGGATATCGCCGTGCATTCGATGAAAGACGTGCCGATGGACTTCCCCGAAGGTCTGGGCCTGTTCTGCATCTGCGAGCGTGAAGACCCGCGCGATGCCTTTGTCTCCAATACCTATTCCAGTCTCGACGACCTGCCCGCGGGCAGCGTGGTGGGCACCTCCAGCCTGCGTCGTCAGGCGCAGCTCCTGGCTCGTCGTCCGGACCTGCAGATCCGCTTCCTGCGCGGCAACGTCAATACTCGCCTGGCCAAGCTCGATGCCGGTGAGTACGACGCCATCATCCTGGCGGCTGCCGGCCTGATCCGTCTTGGCTTCGAAGATCGCATCAGCTCTTCGATCAGTGTCGACGACAGCCTTCCGGCGGGAGGCCAGGGTGCGGTGGGCATCGAATGCCGCACGGCCGACAGTGAGATCCATAAGCTGCTGGCGCCCCTGCATCACGCCGATACGGCGGATCGGGTCACCGCCGAGCGCGCCCTCAACAAGCATCTGAATGGCGGCTGCCAGGTACCGATCGCCTGCTATGCGGTGCTCGAAGGCGATCAGCTGTGGCTGCGCGGCCTGGTCGGCGAACCGAGCGGCGGCGTGTTGCTCAGCGCCGAGGCGCGGGCCCCGCGCAGTGCTGCAACGGAGCTTGGCGTGCAGGTCGCGGAGGCTCTGCTGGCCCAGGGCGCCGACGATATCCTGCGCGCGGTCTATGGCGAGGCAGGCGAAGAGTGAGCGACTGGCGTGTGCTGCTGACCCGGCCCACGGACGAGTCGGCGCTGCTGGCTGAGGTTCTGGGCGAAGCGGGGGTGTTCAGCAGCAGCCTGCCGTTGCTGGAAATCCAAGCCCTGCCTTTTGACGATACCTTGCGCGCCAGAGTGCTTGAGCTGCACCGGTACTGCGCGGTGATCGTGGTCAGCAAGCCCGCCGCGCGAATGGCCGTGCAACTGCTCGAGCAGTTCTGGCCGCAGCCACCGAGCCAGCGCTGGTTCAGTGTGGGCGCCGGCACGGCGCAGATTCTGGCCAATCACGGCCTGGATGTTTTTTTCCCCGAGCAAGGCGATGACAGCGAAGCCTTGCTTGAACTTCCCCAGTTGCGCGAGGCTATTGCACGATCCGCCCCACGGGTGCTGATCATGCGCGGGGAGGGTGGTCGCGAACTGCTGGCTGAGCGTTTGCGCGACCAAGGTGCTAGTGTCGATTATCTGGAGCTGTACCGCCGCGACCTGCCGCGCTATGCCAACGGAGTCCTGATGCAACGCATCCAGGCGGAACGCTTGAATGGGCTGGTGGTCAGCAGTGGGCAGGGTTTCGAGCACTTGCAGCAGTTGGCCGGCGAGGCCTGGCCACAGGTGGCGCGGCTGCCGTTGTTTGTACCGAGCCCCCGGGTCGCCGAGATGGCGCGTGCCGCCGGGGCCGAGAAAGTTGTGGATTGTCGTGGCGCGAGCGCCGCGGCCTTGCTAACGGCGTTACGGGAGCAACCCGTGCCCGTTCTCTAAACGCAAAGGATGGATACGTGAGCGAAACAGCCTTGCCTAAAGATGATGTCCAGCCGGTGATCGATGCACCGGTTGAACCCGCAACCCCAGCTGTGCAGCGCCGCGGCAACGGGTTGGCGATCCTCGCCCTGCTGCTGGGTGCGGCCGGTGTCGCTGCCGGCGGCTGGGGTGTCTGGCAGGTGCGCAGCCTGCAGGCCAACAATCAACAGCAGCTGGGGCAGTTGCAGGCCCTGGGTGACGAGGCGCAGAGCCTGAAGCTCAACGAGCAGCGCCTGACGGCACGCCTGGAGCAGCTGCCGGCGGCCGATGAACTGGAAGAGCGCCGCCGTCTGGTGGCGCAGCTGCAGGGCGACCAGCAGCGACTCAATCAGAAGCTGGAAAGCGTGCTGGGTGCCAGCCGCAAGGACTGGCGTCTGGCCGAGGCGGAACATCTGTTGCGTCTGGCCAGCCTGCGTCTTTCGGCCTTGCAAGACATCAGCAGCGCCCAGGCCCTGGTGCAGGGTGCCGACGAGATCCTGCGTGAGCAGAACGATCCCGGTTCTTTCGCCGCGCGCGAACAGCTGGCCAAGAGCCTCGCGGCCCTGCGCAGCACCGAACAGCCGGATCGCACCGGACTGTTCCTGCAACTGGGCGCATTGCGCGATCAGGTAGCCGAACTCACCGAGCTGGCCCCCGAGTACCGCGACCGCGGCGACTCGCTGCTGGGCCTGACCGCCGACGGCGATGGCGCCAGCCGCTGGGCGCAATGGTGGGACCAGATCTCGCGCTACATTCGTATCGACTTCAACGCGGACAAGAACGTGCGGCCGCTGCTCGCCGGGCAAAGCCTGACGCAGGTACGCCTGGCCTTGAGCCTGGCCCTGGAACAGGCGCAGTGGGCGGCGTTGAACGGCCAGGCGCCGGTGTACACCCAGGCGCTGGCGGAAGCCCGCGATGTGTTGAAGGGCAACTTCAATCAGGACAACCCGCAGAGCAAGCTCATGCTGGAGCGCGTGTCCGAACTGAGCAAACAGCCGGTCACCGTGCAGACGCCGGACCTGACCAAGACCCTGAGCGCCGTTCAGGCCTACCTGGAACGGCGCAACCTGAGCGCTGAAGAGTCGGTGAAACCACTGGCCAAACCTGCTGCGAATGCCCCGCAGGAGACCAGCCCATGAAGCGCCTGTACGTGATTCTGTTCCTGGTGATCGCCGCCTCGGGATTGCTGGGGTTGGCGATCGCCGAGCATTCCGGGTACATCCTGATTGCCTACGACAGCTTCCGTTATGAGTCGAGCCTGTGGGCGACCCTGGCGCTGGTCGCGGTGATCTGGCTGGTGATCTGGGGGATCAAGGCGTTGATCGAATTGGTAATGGCCTCCAGCGGCGTGGTCAATCCCTGGTCGCGGCGCAACCGCAGCCGGCGCGTACAGATCGCCATCGAACAAGGCCAGATGGATCTTGCCGAAGGCCGCTGGGCCAGCGCCCAGAAGCACTTGCATCGTGCCGCGGAAGCCGAGCGTCAGCCTCTTCTGTACTACCTCGGCGCGGCGCGGGCAGCGAACGAGCTGGGGAATTACGAGCAGTGCGACAGCCTGCTGGAGCGTGCCCTCGAGCGGCAGCCCCAGGCCGAGCTGGCGGTGGCCTTGAGTCATGCCCAGCTGCAGACCGATCGCGGCGATACCGAAGGTGCCCTGAGTACCCTGCAAGCCATGCACGAGCGTCACCCGCACAGTGTCCAGGTGCTGCGGCAGTTGCAGCGCCTGCAACAGCAGCGGGGCGATTGGTCGGCGGTGATCCGCCTGCTGCCCGAGCTGCGCAAGGACAAGGTCCTGCCCGCCAACGAACTGGCCGAGCTGGAGCGTCGGGCCTGGGGCGAGAACCTGACCCTCGCGGCGCATCGTGAAGAAGACGGTGCGGTTGGCCTGCAATCGCTCAATCGTGCCTGGCAGCAACTGACTGCGGCTCAACGTCAGGAGCCGCAACTGGTGCTGGCCTACGCCGAACAACTGCGGCAGTTGGGCGCCGAGGCCGAGGCCGAAGAAGTGCTGCGCGTCGCTCTCAAGCGCAAGTACGACAGCCATCTGGCGCGGCTTTACGGCCTGCTGCGGGGCAGTGATCCGGCGCGGCAACTGCAATTCGCCGAACAGTGGCTCAAAGACCATCCGAACGACCCGAGCCTGCTGCTGACCCTGGGTCGCCTGTGCCTGCAAACCAGCCTCTGGGGCAAGGCGCGGGACTATCTGGAAAGCAGCCTGCGCATCCAGCGCAACCCCGAGGCCTGCGCCGAGCTGGCGCGCTTGCTGGCGCAGCTGGGCGATACCGAGCGTAGCAACCAGCTGTTCCAGGAAGGCCTGGGGCTGTTGGACGAGCGCTTGTTGGCATCGCCGTTGCCGGTGCCCGCCAGGGTATAAGCCCGCAGGGCTGGGCTTCTCCTGGAAGGGCGGCCCGGCCTGCGAACCTCCCCGATCTGGCCACTGTGCCCGTTTGCCGCCCTTGATCTTGCCATGGCGCGCCTTGAAAGGGCCGAGCGCTTTCTCTACCGTGGCAGCCTGTTTCTTCCGTTGTGGATACTCCATGTCGCTGGCCGGCTCACGCTTGCTGTTCTCCCTTGTGTTTTTTACCGGTGCCTTGGCCCTGTGGGCTTCGTTTCACCTGGAGTACGGGATTGGGCTCGAGCCTTGCCTGCTGTGGGTGCTGCAACGTTTCTTCGCGCTGCTGTTGACTTCGATCAGTCTGGTCGCGGCCCTGCAGGGGCCACAATACCCGGCGAGTGCCCTGTATTGGTTGCTGGAACTGCTCTGCAGCCTGGTGGGTGTCGTCACGGCAGGGCGTCATGTGCTGTTGCAGAACATTCCTTCGGATCAGTTGCTGGCGTGCTTGCCGGACATGCCGTTCATGCTTGGCAACCTGTCCTGGGGACGGGCCTTGCAACTGGTTTTCACCGGGACTGCGCAGTGCGCGGAGGTCACCTGGACGCTGCTGGACATGAGTGCCGCGGAGTGGAGCCTGCTGTTTTTCATCGCGGTGATGATTTTGAGCGCTTATCGCCTGGCGCGGCTTCTACCACGGGGCCGACGCAGGGCGGCTGCGACCTGAATCGTCGTTTTGCGACGGGGCTAAAGATTAAACACTTGTATGAACTTTATCTCCTGCGTACCTTGAAGCGGCTGTCGAGCGGGCATAATCTGGCCCGCACGTGTCACCGCAATTACGTTGCTCGATGCTGTTCTGCCTGGCCGGATGCTGATGTTCAGTCCAGTGACGGATTCAGAGCGGCATGACCCATAAGGGAAGAGAGATCGCCATGCTCGAAAGTTGTCAGAATGCTCAGGAACGCTGGGGTGGAGTGCATCTGCTGATCGATCGCTGGTTGCAGGAGCGTCACGAACTGGTTCGGGCCTATGATGCTCTCGGCGCGGAGCCTGAGACGCTGGCTGAAAACCGACAGCCGCTGCAGGAGTTCTGCGCAATCTTGGTCGATTACGTTTCCGCCGGCCACTTTGAAATCTACGAACAGCTGACCGGTGAGGCCAGGGCTTTCAACGACAAGCGCGGGCTCGAGCTGGCCGAAACCATTTATCCTCGGATTGATGTCATCACTGAAAAGCTGCTGGCGTTCAACGATCTGTGCGACGAAGGAAAATGCGTGGCGGAGAAGTTCAAGGAGCTGGGTGGTCTGCTGCATGAGCGCTTCGAGCTGGAAGATTGCCTGATCGAAGTGCTGCACAACGCTCACAAGGAAGAGGCCGCCGTTCAGGCCTGACTTGCAGCGAAAGCCTTACCGAAACGGTGCGCATTGCGCACCGTTTTTCGTTTCTGCGCCACCCTAACCGGTAGCCCCCAGCAGCTCGATTTCAAACACCAGGGGCGTGTAAGGCGCGATCAGGTCGCCTGCGCCGTCGGCGCCGTAAGCCTGGGCCGAAGGAATCACCAGGCGCCACTTCGCCCCTGTCGGCATCTGCTGCAACGCGCTGCGCCATCCGGCAATCACACTGTCCAGGCGAAACCACTGCGGCTGCTGATTCTGATCGAACACCGTACCGTCAGGCAGGCGTCCGGTGTAGCGAACCTGTACCGAACCATTGGCTCCCGGCCGTACTCCGTTGCCGGGTGCCAGCTCGGTCAGCAGGATGCCGTTCTCTAGTTCGCGTACGCCCGGCTTGGCTTTTTCGGCCGAGAGAAAACGCTGTTCGTTTTCCAGTGCCACTTCGATTCGCGGCTTGTCCGTTTGCTCGCTGACCTGTGCTTCATGCTGGGCGAGGATCTGTTCGATGCGCTCGTCCTTGAGTGCCAGAGGCTTGCCTTGGTAGGCCTGTTTCAAGCCTTCCACCAATGCCTGGATCTGCAGGTCCGGCACCTCCTGGCGCAGGCGTTCACCGAGGCTGGCACCCAGGCTGTAGGCGAGATCGTGAGCATCGTTTTTCTGCGAATCTTCGGCGGCCTGAGCCAGTGGCAACAACATACACAAGGATAAAAAAAGGTAACGCGACATGGGTGTTCTCCGGCCTGAGACGAGGTGGATTATGCCAGTGTGGATGTGGCGGCTGGTGAGTAACTTTCTTGTGCGCGAAGAACATTTTCAATCCTCTGCAACGCATGGCATTCGATACTGTCAACATGCCCTAGCGGCGGTAGCAGCAGAGGTCTAGTATGAGCCGCAACTCACGTCAGCCAGGAGGTAAGCCATGTCGGCCAATAAGAAGCCTGTAAATACTCCGTTGCATTTGCTCCAACAGCTTTCGGGCAGCCTGCTCGAACATTTGGAAAACGCTTGTTCCCAAGCCTTGGCTGATGCTGAAAAACTGCTCGCCAAACTGGAAAAGCAACGCGGTAAGGCACAGGAAAAACTGCACAAATCGCGCACCAAATTGCAGGACGCTGCGGCGGCCGGCAAGGCCAAGGCACAAGCCAAGGCCAAGGACGCAGTGAAAGAACTTGAAGATCTGCTCGATGCACTCAAGACACGTCAATCCGAAACCCGCGCCTACATTCTGCAACTCAAGCGCGACGCTCAGGAAAGCCTGAAACTGGCCCAGGGCGTAGGTCGTGTGAAAGAAGCCGTCGCCAAGGTGCTGAGCACTCGCTCCGCCAAACCGGCAGCTGCTCCAGCACAGAAAGCTGCAGCCAAGCCGGCGGCAAAAGCCCCTGCCAAAGCTGCCGCCAAGGCACCGGTAAAAGCTGCCAGCAAACCGGCCGCCAAACCTGCTGCCAAGCCAGTGGCAAAAACCGCCGCAGCCAAACCTGCAGCTGCCAAGCCAGCGGCTAAACCGGCTGCTGCAAAAGCACCTGCGAAACCTGCTGCCAAGCCTGTTGCGAAAGCAGCTGCTGCCAAACCGGCTGCGGCGAAACCCGCTGCCAAGCCAGCAGCAAAACCTGCGGCCAAAGCCGCCGCCAAACCAGCGGCTAAAACCGCGGCGGCCAAGCCTGCTGTTGCCAAGCCAGCGGCTAAACCCGTAGCGGCAAAACCTGCTGCGAAGCCGGCCGCCAAACCGGCTGCGGCAAAAGCTCCGGTGAAGGCCGCAGCTAAACCTGCAGCCAAACCAGCGGCCAAGCCCGCTGCCAAGCCCGCTGCCAAACCTGCAGCAGCCAAGCCGGCGGCTTCCACTGCCGCCAAGCCAGCAGCCGCCAAACCCACTGCAGCAAAACCAGCCGCCAAGCCTGCGGTGAAACCTGCTGCCAAACCGGCTGCAAAACCCGCTGCGAAGAAACCAGTTGCAGCCAAGCCTGCAGCTGCCAAACCGGCCACCGCTCCAGCGGCCGCCAAACCAGCCACTCCGGCGACTCCGGCAACCAAGCCTGCGGCACCGGTATCTTCGCCAGCTCCAGCGGCGACTGCTGCGCCAGCTCCGGCTCCGACTGCCGCTCCTGCCAGCACCACGCCAACCAGCGCTTCCTAAGCGCCGGTCACCGCGACGCGCAGCGCCTGCAGCGCGTCGCGGTTGAGGTTGGCGGCTTCGGCCGCCAGTCCTTCCAGCCAGTTCGTCAGATCCTGCGTTTCACCCTCCGACCATTCCCCTGCCAGTGCTTCCAGGCGCAGCAGCAGTTGCCGTTCGGCCTCCAGTTCCAATGCCTTGACCTGTTCGCGCAAGACCGCCAGTTCCGGATCCGCGCTCGCGGCCGGACGCCATTGCGTGCGCAGCTGGCGCAGCGGCCTGACGACTTCGTCGTGCCAGGGCTGACCCAGGGTTTGCAGTTGTTGCAGGCGCTGGGCGGTACAGGCCACCCCGCGCGCGCCGAGCCAGGCCGCGCAGAGTAAAAGACAGACATTGGCCCCGGCCGCCTGGAGGTTCAGGCAGGCTTCTTCGACGCCCGGGCGGGCGTAGGTCTTGAGGGTGAAGCTCCACAGGTCAGAGGACATATTGCTACTCGCGCCAGTTGCGAACGAAGCTGGTAGACTCCGCCGCCATTATGATTCGACTTCAGAACCTGACTTTACAGCGTGGTCCGCAACGTCTGCTAGAAGACGCCGAGCTGACCCTGCACGCCGGCCAGAAAGCCGGCCTGATCGGTGCCAACGGCGCCGGCAAATCCAGCCTGTTCGCCTTGCTGCGTGGCGAGTTGCACCCGGATTCGGGCGACTGCTTCCTGCCCGCCGACTGGCGTATCGCCCATATGCGCCAGGAGGTCGACACCCTCGAGCGGCTGGCGGTCGACTACGTGCTCGATGGCGACCTGCGCCTGCGTCAGGTGCAGCGTGAGCTGGCCGCCGCCGAAGCGGCCCATGACGGTGCGGCCCTGGCACGCCTGCATGCCGAACTGGACAGCGCCGACGGTTATACCGCCGACGCCCGGGCGCGCAAGTTGCTGGCTGGCCTGGGTTTCAGCAATGAGCAGATGGACCGTCAGGTCGGCGACTTCTCCGGTGGCTGGCGGATGCGCCTGAACCTGGCGCAGGCACTGATGTGCCCGTCGGACCTGCTGCTGCTCGACGAACCAACCAACCACCTGGACCTCGATGCGATCCTCTGGCTGGAAGACTGGCTCAAGGGCTACCCCGGCACCTTGCTGCTGATTTCTCACGACCGCGATTTCCTCGATGCCGTGGTCGACCATGTGGCTCACGTCGATCAGCGCAAAATCACCCTCTATCGCGGTGGCTACAGCGCCTTCGAGCGCGCCCGTGCCGAACGCCTGGCGCAACAGCAGCAAGCCTACGAGAAGCAGCAGGCGCAACGCGCGCACATGGAAAAGTACATTGCGCGCTTCAAGGCCCAGGCCACCAAGGCCCGCCAGGCCCAGAGCCGGATCAAGGCCCTGGAACGGATGGAAGAGCTGTCCGCTGCCCACGTCGACTCACCGTTCGACTTCGTTTTCCGCGAGTCGGAAAAGATCTCCAGCCCGCTGCTCGACCTGTCCGATGCCCGCCTGGGTTACGGCGAAAAGACCGTGCTGGAGAAGGTCAAGCTGCAACTGACCCCGGGTGCGCGCATCGGTCTGCTCGGCCCCAACGGCGCCGGCAAGTCGACCCTTATCAAGAACCTCTCCGGCGAGCTGTCGCCGCTGGGCGGCCGCCTGACCCGTGGCGAGAACACCGTGGTCGGCTACTTCGCCCAGCACCAGCTGGACTCGCTCGACGCCAAGGCCAGCCCGTTGCTGCATTTGCAGCGCCTGGCGCCGACCGAGCGCGAGCAGACCCTGCGCGATTTCCTCGGCGGCTTCGACTTCCGTGGCGCGCGTATCGATGAGCCGGTGCTGAACTTCTCCGGTGGCGAAAAGGCGCGCCTGGCCCTGGCGCTGATCGCCTGGGACCGCCCGAACCTGCTGCTGCTCGACGAACCGACCAACCACCTGGACCTGGAGATGCGCCTGGCCCTGACCATGGCCCTGCAAGAGTTCAGCGGCGCGGTACTGGTGGTCTCCCACGACCGTCACCTGCTGAAAAGCACCACCGACAACTTCTTCCTGGTAGCCGACGGCAAGGTCGAGGAGTTCGACGGCGACCTGGACGACTACGCACGCTGGCTGGTGGACTACCGCCAGCGCAACGCGCCGGTCAGCACGACCACGGTCAACCCGGACAAGACCGACAAGAAGGCCCAGCGCCAGGCTGCCGCAGCCTTGCGCCAGCAGTTGGCGCCGCACAAACGCGAAGCCGATAAGCTGGAAACCGAGCTGGGCAAGGTCCACGAGCGGCTGGCAAAAATCGAAGCCAGCCTTGGCGACAGTGGTGTCTATGAAGCGGCCCGCAAGGATGAATTGCGTGATCTGCTGGCCGAGCAGGCCAAGCTGAAGGTGCGCGAAGGCGAGTTGGAAGAGGCCTGGATGGAGGCCCTGGAGCTGCTGGAAAGCATGCAGGCGGAACTGGAAGCCTTGTCCTGATGGAAGCGTTCAAGCTGCCTTTGCCAACCATGTGGATCGAGCCGCTGTGGGTCACAGTACAAATCCTGCTGATCCTCCTGGCTGGCTACATCACCCAGCGTTTTGTCGCGCGCTGCCTGACGCGCCTGGGTGAGCGTTACCCGTTCCCACCGCAGTTGCTGATGCCGCTGCGCGGCGGCTTGCGCTGGCTGATCATGGGCAGTGCGCTGATCTTCGTGCTGGAGCGGCTCGGAGTGTCGGCGACGGTACTCTGGACTGCCTTGTCCGGTTTTGTCGCGGTGGCGGCGGTGGCCTTCTTCGCCATGTGGAGCGTGCTGTCCAACCTGCTCTGCGCCATCCTGATCTTTACCGTGGGCCCGTTCCGCATCGGCGATGTGGTCGAGTTGGTGGACACCCTCGACAAGCCGGGTATCAAGGGCCGGGTGGTGGCAATCAACCTGCTGTACACCTCGCTGATCGAGGCCGAGGAAGCCGGCACCGGCGGCGTCATGGTGCAAGTGCCCAACAGCCTGTTCTTCCAGCGCTCGGTGCGCCGCTGGCGCGGCAGCGATGCGCTGTCGGTGGGCTCCGGCGAGAAATAGTCTTCCTGTGCCGTCTCTGTAGCCGCTGCCGAGCATCGTGAGGCTGCGATCGGCTGCGAAGCAGACGCGCTCTTGAGATCGCAGGAAGGTCCTGCGTGTCGAGCGCGACCCCGGCCTATCGCAGCCTTCGGCAGCGGCTACAGGGTAGCGATGTCTGTCCGACAAAAAACTATGGTCATCCGCCCGCCGGCGCATTAGCTTAGGCGTCTACGACGAATTCGAGCCGAGGTGTGCGATGGTTCTTGAGACATGGCTGGCGTTTTTTGCCGCCTGCTGGGTGATCAGCCTTTCCCCGGGGGCCGGCGCGATTGCGTCGATGTCCTGCGGTCTGCAATACGGTTTCTGGCGCGGTTACTGGAACGCTCTGGGCCTGCAACTGGGCCTGGCCATGCAGATCGCGATTGTCGCGGCCGGCGTGGGGGCGATTCTTGCGGCATCCTCGACCGCCTTTTACGCGATCAAATGGTTCGGCGTGGCCTACCTGGTCTACCTCGCGGTCAAGCAGTGGCGCGCGCTGCCCAGCGACCTGAGCGACGACGCTGCGATCCGGCCGATCGGCAAACCCCTGGCCCTGGTGTTCCGCGGTTTCCTGGTCAACATCAGCAACCCCAAGGCGCTGGTGTTCATGCTGGCGGTCCTGCCGCAGTTCATCGATCCCCATGCACCGCTGGTGAAGCAATACCTGATCCTCGGCGCGACCATGATTGCCGTCGACCTGATCGTCATGGCCGGCTACACCGGCCTGGCTTCCAAGGTCTTGCGCCTACTGCGCACGCCCACCCAGCAACGCCGGATGAACCGCACCTTCGCCGGTCTGTTCCTCGGCGCCGCCGGGTTGCTGGCGACCATTCGCAAAGCGCCGGTCTAAGAAGCTGGCCATACAAAAAAGGCGCCCCTCGAGGGCGCCTTTTTTATGCCTGTGTCTCAGGGGGATCCGAGAGCACGGGCGAGTCCCGGCCGCGCCCGGATTTATTTCATCTTTGTTCAGGAAACCCCGGACCCCAGGTGATTCAAGGCTTTGGCTTGGCATCAGGCACCGCTGCGCCTGGGCGTTGCGCATGACAACGCTTGAGTGAAAGTCACTGTAAGTGAACAATGTGTTACTTCGTATTTCCATTTGAGATTCGTTCATGACTGCCCCCTCCCGTTTCCTGGCGTGGCTCGTGCTGCCGCTATTGGCCCTGTGCAGCGCCAACCTGCTGGCGGACACCGTAGAAGGCGCGCCCAAGGCGCTGCACCTGCTCGACTACATTGGCGCGGACTACCCACCGACGGTCGAGGCGGGCAAGGTCATTGACGACTCCGAGTACCGTGAGCAGGTCGAGTTTCTCGGCGTGTTGCAGGGACTGGTCGCCGATTTGCCGGCCAAGCCGGAGAAGGCTGAGCTGGAGCAGGGCATCGCCAGCCTGAACGAGGCGGTCAAGGCCAAGGTGGATGGCGCCCTCGTCGCCCGTCAGGCGCGGCAGCTGGGTGCCAAGCTGGCGGTGGCCTATGAGGTCAGCCAAGCCCCGATCATCACCCCGGACCCGAGCCGTGGCGCGCCTTTGTATGCCCAGCACTGCTCGGTGTGTCACGGCGACACCGGTGCCGGCGATGGCCCGGCCGGCGTCGGCCTGGCGCCGCCACCGGCCAACCTGCGGGATGCGGCGCGCACCGATCACCTGAGCCTCTACGCGATCTACAACACCCTCGGCCTGGGCGTCGAAGGCACTGACATGCCGTCTTTCGCCGATCAGCTGGACGACCGCCAGCGCTGGGACCTGGCGACCTATATCGCCGGCTTCACTGCCGACCCGGCCGAGGCGAAGGGCGACAAGAGCTACAACCTCGCCGACCTGGCCCGCCAGACCCCAAGCGAAGTGCAGGCCGCCGAAGGCCCGCAGGCCGCGGCCACCTTCCGTGCCCAGCGTGCCCAGCCGCCACAGGTCAAGCGTGGCCCGGCGCAACTGCTCGACTACACCGCCTCGACCCTGGACAAGAGCCTGGCCGCCTACCGCGCCGGTGACCGCGAACAGGCCTATGACCTGTCGGTGGCGGCGTACCTGGAAGGCTTCGAGCTGGTGGAAAGCTCCCTCGACAACGTCGACGCCAATGTACGCAAGGACACCGAGAAAGCCCTGATGGCCTACCGTCAGGCGCTGCAGGACGGCTTGCCGGTAGAGCAGGCCGAGCAACGCCTGGATGCCGCCAAGGCCAAGCTGACAGAGTCGGCGGGCCTGCTGGGCAGCGATGGCCTGAGCTGGTCCCTGAGCTACATCTCCGGCCTGCTGATCCTGCTGCGCGAGGGCCTGGAGGCGATCCTGGTGCTGGCGGCGATCCTGGCCTTCCTGCGCAATACCGGGCAGCAATCGGCGGTGCGCAGCGTCAACGTCGGCTGGGCCCTGGCCTTGCTGGCCGGTCTGGCGACCTGGGCGCTGGCGGCGTATGTGATCGACGTCAGCGGCTCCCAGCGCGAGTTGCTGGAAGGCGCCACGGCCTTGTTCGCCAGTGTCATGGTGCTGTGGCTCGGCGTATGGATGCACGACCGCCGGCACGCGGCGGCCTGGCAGGACTACATCAAGAGCAGCCTGGTGGGCGGCGGCGGCCGTTTCGGCTTTGCGGTGCTGGCGTTCTTCTCGGTCTATCGCGAGCTGTTTGAAGTGATCCTGTTCTACGAAACCCTGTGGCTGCAGGCCGGTCCGGCGGGCCACAACGCGGTGCTGGCCGGCGGCGCCACCGCGCTGGTGCTGTTGTTCGGCCTGGCCTGGGTGATCTTGCGCGGTTCGGCCAAGCTGCCGCTGGCCCTGTTCTTCGGTATCAACGCGGCATTGCTGTGCGCCTTGTCGGTGGTGTTTGCCGGGCATGGCGTCAAGGCGCTGCAGGAGGCCGGAGTCTTCGGTACGCGGCCCGTGGCGTTCTTCGACTTCGACTGGCTGGGGATTCACGCCGATGCCTACTCGCTGACGGCGCAGGCGGTGGCGATCGTGGCGATCATCGTGCTCTACAGTCGCAGCCGTATCGCCGAAAAACGGCGGACTCAGGTTTCCTGACGCATCCGCTTCGCGCATTATCGCGGGCAAGCCGCGCTCCCGCAGAATGCTGTGTTTCTGTAGGAGCGAGGCTTGCCCGCGATGCTTTTTAGAGGAATAACGCAATGCGTGTGTGGATCGATGCCGACGCCTGCCCCAAGGCGGCGAAGGATCAGGTGGTGAGGTTTGCCCTCAAGCGCCAGTTCGAGCTGGTGCTGGTGGCGGGTCAGCCGCAGATCAAGCCGGCCTTTGCCTGCGTCAAGCTGATCGTGGTGCCCAGTGGCCCGGATGCGGCCGACGATTATCTGGTGGAACACGCGGTGCCGGGCGAGCTGGTGATCTGCAGTGACGTGCCCCTGGCCGACCGGCTGGTGAAGAAGGGCGTCGCCGCCCTCGACCCGCGGGGCAAGGAGTTCGATGCGCAGAACATGGGTGAGCGGCTGGCGGTACGTAACCTGTTCACCGATCTGCGCGAGCAGGGGCAGGTCGGTGGTGGGCCAGGCGCTTATGGGGACCGTGAGAAGCAGGCCTTCGCCAATGCCCTGGACCGGATCCTGACGCGGCTGGCACGTCAGGCCTGACGGGGCCGTAAGGCGAGGGCGTTTGCCGGCTCGCCACGGCCGCGGGGTTATTCGTCGTTTTCGTGGGTCAGTTCCAGCACCCGATCCACTAGCTTGTTGATCCCCGCCGCCGCTTCGCTGATGGACTGCGCGAGCATGTAGGCCGGGGTGCTGACCAGCTTGCGTGCTTTGTCTTCGATGATGTCGCCGACGGCGCACTCTGCGTGGGTCGCGCCCATCTTGCTCACGGCGGCCGCGGTGTCGGCGTCGTTGCCGATGGTGCAGGTGACGCCAGGGCCGTAGATCTTCGCCGCCAATGCCGGCGAGATGCAGATCAGGCCCACCGGCTTGCCGGCTTCGGCGAAGGCTTCGGTCAGCGCCAGGACATCCGGCTGGACCGTGCAGCCGGCCCCTTCCACGGCGAAGTTGGAGAGGTTTTTCGCCGCGCCGAAGCCGCCAGGCACGATCAGCGCGTCGAAGTCTTCGGCGTCGGCGTCACGAATATCTTTCACCTGGCCGCGGGCGATGCGCGCCGATTCCACCAGGACATTGCGCGACTCGGGCATCTCTGCGCCGGTCAGGTGGTTGATCACATGCAGCTGGGCGATGTTCGGGGCGAAGCACTGCACCTGGGCGCCACGCTGGTCCAGACGCAGCAGGGTGATGACGCTTTCGTGGATCTCGGCACCGTCGTAGACGCCACAGCCGGAAAGGATCACTGCAACTTTTTTGCTCATGGTTTTTTCTCCAGATTCATGGCGTTAAATGTCCACTAATTTGTCGCCCGTTGCCATAGGGTTATCCCGCCGCTCGACCTAATCTTCGATCAGGATTCCCATCAGGTCGTGTCATGAATTTCATTCTTTATGCGGTGCCGTTCTTCTTTGTGCTGATAGCCCTCGAGCTGCTGGTCGACCGCTGGCGGGGGGTGAACAACTATCGGGTCGCGGACGCCATCAACAGCCTCAGTACCGGGGCCTTGTCGACCACCTCCGGGCTGCTGACCAAGGGCGTCGGCCTGGTGACCTACGCCTTTGCCCTGGAACACCTGGGGCTCTTTACCCTGTCGGTTGAGAGCGCCTGGGTCTGGGTGTTCGCCTTTGTTCTCTACGACTTCTGCTACTACTGGCTGCACCGCATGGGCCATGAGCGCAACATTCTCTGGGCGGCGCATTCGGTGCATCACCAGAGCGAGGACTACAACCTCTCCACGGCATTGCGCCAGACCAGCACCGGCTTCCTGCTGAGCTGGATCTTCTACCTGCCGATGGCCGTGCTGGGGGTGCCGCTGCTGGTGTTTGTCAGCGTTGGGGCGTTGAACCTGCTGTATCAGTTCTGGGTGCACACCCGGCATATTCCCAAGCTCGGCTGGTTCGAATGGTTTTTCGTCTCGCCGTCCAATCATCGGGCCCACCATGCACAGAATGCTCTCTACATGGATCGCAACTACGGCGGCGTGTTCATTATTTGGGACCGGCTGTTCGGCACCTTTCAGGAAGAAGACGATAACGAGCCGGTGGTCTTCGGCGTGACCACGCCCCTGGCCAGTTGGAACCCGGTGTGGGCCAACCTGCAATTCTATGCCCAGTTGCTGGACGATGCGCGGCGTACCGAGCGCTTGTGGGACAAGCTGCGGATCTGGTTCATGCGTACCGGCTGGCGCCCGGCGGATGTGGCGGCCAAGTACCCGCTGCGCAAGCCGGACCTGAGCCAGTTCCGCAAGTTCGAGGTGCCGCTGGATGCCTGGCAGCAGGCTTATGTGGTGTTGCAGTTCACGGTATACGCGGCTTTCGGCAGCTACCTGATGAACCTGGGCGACAGCCTGCCGGTCGCGGCCCTGGTGCTGGGCTGGAGCGCCATGGCCTTCGGTCTGTTCGTGCTGGGAGTGGCGCTGGAGAATCGCCCGTGGGCGCTGAAGATGGAGTTGCTGCGGCTGGCGTCGAACCTGCCGCTGGTGTGGCTGGCGCCCCTGGTCGGGCTGTGGCCGGCCAGCGCCTTGGGCTGGGTCGGCCTGATCAGTTACAGCCTGCTCAGTGGCATTGCGCTTTACTGCTACCGGGGCCGCCTTACTCGACTGGCGTCTTAGACTTGCAGCAATCGCTCTGCTCGTTCTGCTTGACCTGTTCGGCTTCGTAGATCGCCTTGGCCAGCCGCGCATTCTTGAAGCGGCGACGCAGCCACAGGGCAAAGCCCAGGACCAGCAAGGCGCCGAGCACCCACAGTTCGTATTTCTTGATGCTGCCCAGCATGCCTTCGAGCACGGCGCCGAAGTGATAGGCCGCGGCGGCCAGGGCGGCGGCCCAGATCGCGGCGCCAATGCCGTTGAGCAACAGATAACGTCCCGGTGGATACCCCGACAGGCCGATGGCCACCGGCATCACGGTGCGCAAGCCGTAGACGAAACGGAAGCTCAGCACCCAGATGTCCGGATGCTTGCGGATATGCTCCAGCGCCCGATCGCCCATCAGTTGCCAGCGCGGCTTGCGCGCCAAGAGCTTGCGCCCGTGCTTGCGTCCCAAGAAGTACCACAGCTGGTCGCCGGCATAGCTGCCGAAGAAGGCCACGACCACCACCAGGTTGATGTCCATGTATCCGCGAAACGCGAGGAAACCGGCCAGGACCAGGATGGTCTCGCCTTCGAAAAATGTGCCGAGAAAGAGGGCGAAGTAGCCGAATTCCTGAAGAAATTGTTGGAGCATTGTCTGGATGCTGGCGAAATGAACGCGCAGCCTAACCCTTCGAGCCCATGGAGGAAAGTATCCAAATGTGTCTCGACGTGAACAAATGCTGGCTGGACAATAGCTGCGACTACCGGTCACAGGGTTAAGCACAACTGTCATCCGTTCGTCATAATGGCCGCTTATAACTGTCACGCTCGCCCGCCTGTGCGGGCTCAGGAGTCTGTCGTGAGCTTTACCCCAGCCAACCGTTTGTTTCCTGCCACTCGCCTGCGCCGCAATCGTCGTGATGATTTTTCTCGTCGTCTGGTTCGTGAAAACGTCCTGACCACCGATGACCTGATCCTGCCGGTATTCGTGCTCGACGGTGAGAATCGCCGGGAAGCGGTGGCGTCGATGCCAGGCGTCGAGCGCCTGACCATCGACCTGCTGCTGGAGGAAGCGGCGAAGTGGGTGGAGCTGGGGATTCCCGCGCTGGCGTTGTTCCCGGTGACGCCGGCGCAGCTCAAGTCGCTGGACGCCGCCGAAGCCTGGAACCCGAACGGCATTGCCCAGCGCGCCACCCGCGCGCTGCGTGAACGTTTCCCGGAGCTGGGGGTGATCACCGACGTGGCGCTCGACCCGTTCACCACCCACGGCCAGGACGGCATCCTCGACGAAGAAGGCTATGTGCAGAACGACATCACCGTCGATGCGCTGGTCAAGCAAGCCCTGTCCCATGCCGAAGCTGGCGCCCAGGTGGTAGCACCTTCGGACATGATGGACGGCCGCATCCAGGCGATCCGCGAAGCCCTGGAGCTGGCCGGGCACGTCAACGTGCGGATCATGGCCTATTCGGCCAAGTACGCCAGCGCCTATTACGGCCCGTTCCGCGATGCGGTCGGCTCGGCGCTGAACCTGGGCAAGGCCAACAAGGCTTCCTACCAGATGGACCCGGCCAACAGCCACGAAGCCCTGCATGAAGTGGCCGCCGACCTCGCCGAAGGCGCGGACATGGTCATGGTCAAGCCAGGCATGCCGTACCTGGACATCCTTTTCCGAGTCAAAGATGAATTCAAGGTGCCGACCTTTGTCTATCAGGTCAGCGGCGAATACGCCATGCACATGGCGGCGATCCAGAATGGCTGGTTGAGCGAAGGGGTTATCCTCGAATCCTTGACCGCCTTTAAACGCGCGGGTGCCGATGGCATCCTGACTTACTTTGCCGTTCGTGCTGCTCAATTGTTACGAGAGCAAAAATAGCCCTCCCAGGAACACGCGATGAATACCGAAGGACTCACTGAAGTTGCCGTAAAAGAAGCTCAACCTGTGGTCGAGCAGGTCGTTGAAACACCACCGGAGCTGGAAGCCCCGCCGGTGCAAGCGGACGCACCGCATGTGGCGATGCCGACCCTGGTCATCCCGAGCCTGGATGACAGCAGCCTGTATATCCATCGCGAGCTGTCGCAACTGCAGTTCAACATCCGTGTGCTGGAACAGGCGCTGGATGAGTCCTACCCGTTGCTGGAGCGCCTGAAGTTCCTGCTGATCTTCTCCAGCAACCTGGACGAGTTCTTCGAGATCCGCGTCGCCGGCCTGAAGAAGCAGATCACCTTCGCCCGTGAGCAGGCCGGTGCCGATGGCCTGCAACCGCACCAGGCCCTGGCGCGTATCAGCGACCTGGTGCACGGTCATGTCGACCGCCAGTACGCGATCCTCAACGACATCCTGTTGCCGGAGCTGGAGAAGCATCAGGTCCGCTTCATCCGTCGCCGTTACTGGACCACCAAGCTCAAGACCTGGGTTCGTCGTTACTTCCGCGACGAGATCGCGCCGATCATCACCCCGATCGGCCTCGACCCGACCCACCCGTTCCCGTTGCTGGTGAACAAGAGCCTGAACTTCATTGTCGAACTCGAAGGGATCGACGCCTTCGGCCGCGATTCCGGCCTGGCGATCATCCCGGCGCCGCGCCTGTTGCCGCGGATCATCAAGGTGCCGGAAGAAGTCGGCGGCCCTGGCGACAACTATGTATTCCTCTCGTCGATGATCCACGCCCACGCCGATGACCTGTTCCAGGGCATGAAGGTAAAGGGCTGCTACCAGTTCCGCCTGACCCGCAACGCCGACCTGGCGGTGGACACCGAGGACGTCGAAGACCTGGCCCGCGCCCTGCGCGGCGAGCTGTTCTCCCGTCGTTACGGCGACGCGGTGCGTCTGGAAGTGGCCGACACCTGCCCGAAACACCTGTCCGACTACCTGCTCAAGCAGTTCAACCTGAGCGAGACCGAGCTGTACCAGGTCAACGGTCCGGTGAACCTGACGCGCCTGTTCAGCATCACTGGCCTGGACAGCCATCCGGAGCTGCAATACACGCCGTTCACCCCGCAGATTCCCAAGCTGCTGCAGAACAGCGAGAACATCTTCAGCGTGATCAGCAAGCAGGACATCCTGCTGCTGCACCCGTTCGAGTCCTTCACCCCGGTGGTCGACCTGCTGCGTCAGGCAGCCAAGGATCCGCACGTGCTGGCGGTGCGCCAGACCCTGTACCGCAGCGGCGCCAACTCGGAAATCGTCGATGCGCTGGTGGATGCGGCGCGTAACGGCAAGGAAGTCACCGCGGTGATCGAGTTGCGCGCGCGCTTCGACGAAGAATCCAACCTGCAACTGGCCAGCCGCCTGCAAGCGGCCGGCGCGGTAGTGATCTACGGTGTGGTCGGCTTCAAGACCCACGCCAAGATGATGCTGATCCTGCGTCGCGAAGCCGGCGAGATCGTGCGCTACGCCCACCTGGGCACCGGTAACTACCATGCCGGCAACGCCCGCCTGTACACCGACTACAGCCTGCTGACGTCCGACGACGCCTTGTGCGAGGACGTCGGCAAGCTCTTCAGCCAGTTGATCGGCATGGGCAAGACCCTGCGCATGAAGAAGCTGCTGCACGCGCCCTTCACCCTGAAGAAGGGCATGCTCGACATGATTGCCCGGGAGACCCAGTTCGCCCTGGACGGCAAGCCGGCGCACATCATCGCCAAGTTCAACTCGCTGACCGATCCGAAGATCATCCGCGCGCTGTACAAGGCCAGCCAGTCGGGCGTGCGCATCGACCTGGTGGTGCGGGGCATGTGCTGCCTGCGTCCGGGGATCGCCGGCGTGTCGCACAATATCCATGTGCGCTCGATCATCGGCCGCTTCCTGGAGCACACCCGGGTGTTCTACTTCCTCAATGGCGGCGAGGAGCAGATGTTCCTCTCCAGCGCCGACTGGATGGAGCGCAACCTCGACAAGCGCGTCGAGACCTGCTTCCCGGTCGAGGGCAAGAAGCTGATCCTGCGGGTCAAGAAGGAGCTGGAAAGTTATCTCACCGATAACACCCACAGCTGGAGCCTGCAGTCGGATGGTCGCTACATCCGCAACACGCCGACCGGCAACCAGAACCCGCGCAGCGCCCAGGCCACATTGCTGGAGCGCCTGAGCAACCCGGTGCTGGCGGTGCGTTAAGCACCTCAGGTGCCGCGACACAAAATAAAAAGGCCAGCCCGAGCATCGGGCTGGCCTTTTTATTTTGTGTCGCGGCTGGCGAGGATGGTAGGGGCCGGCTTGCCGGCCGGCTCCTACGCAGGGATCAGCGCACGTTGAGAATGATGCCGACCCGGGTCAGCCACTCCGCTTCCAGGGCGAAGTCGGCCTGGGTCAACTGGTTCTCGTCCAGCCAGTTTGCCGGGAACATCACCTCCAGGCTGTCGCCGGCGGCGTGCAGCTTCACCTGGGGCATTTCCTGGGTACCGCGGATGTGGTGGAACAGGATGGCGAAACGCAGCAGCACGCACAGGCGGATCAGCTTGCTGCCTTCCTCGCCGAATTCGGCGAACTTGTCCTTGGGAATGTTGCGGCGGTGGCCGCGTACCAGTAGCGCGAGCATTTGCTGGTCTTCGCGGGAGAAACCGGCGAGGTCGGAGTGTTCGATCAGGTAGGCGCCGTGCTTGTGGTACTGGTAGTGGGCGATATCCAGCCCCACTTCATGGACCTTGGCGGCCCAGCCCAGCAGTTCGCGCCAGACGCCGTCCTCCAGGTCCCAGTCCGCGGCCACCTGGTCGAAGGCGTGGAGCGCCTTGCGCTCGACCCGGGCAGCCTGTTCCAGGTCGACGTGATAACGCTCCATCAGCGAGCCAAGGGTGCGCTCGCGCACGTCTTCGTGGTGATGGCGGCCCAGCAGGTCGTAGAGCACGCCTTCGCGCAGGGCGCCTTCGCAGTGGTCCATGCGCTGCAGTTCGAGGGCGTCGAAGATGGCTTCGAGAATTGCCAGGCCGGCGGGGAAGATCGCCCGGCGATCGGGCTTGATGCCTTCGAAGTCGATTTTCTCCACGTCGCCCAGCTTGAACAGCCGGCGCTTGAGCCAGGCCAGGCCTTCGGCGTTGACTTCGCCACTGCCCTGACCGCCGGCCTTGAGCGCCAGGCCGATGGCGCGGATGGTGCCCGAGGAGCCGATGGCTTCATCCCAGGTCAGGCGATGCAGGGCGTGTTCGATGCTCATGATTTCCAGGCGCGCCGCGGTGTAGGCCTGGGCGTAGCGTGCCGGGGTGATCTTGCCGTCGCGGAAATAACGCTGGGTGAAGCTGACGCAGCCCATCTGCAGGCTTTCGCGCAGCAGCGGCTCGAAGCGCTGGCCGATGATGAATTCGGTACTGCCGCCGCCGATGTCGGCGACCAGGCGCTTGCCCGGGGTGTCGGCGAGGGTATGGGACACGCCCAGGTAGATGAGGCGGGCTTCTTCACGACCGGAGATGACTTCCACCGGGTGGCCGAGGATCTCTTCGGCGCGGCGGATGAATTCGCCGCGGTTGCGGGCTTCGCGCAGGGCGTTGGTGCCGACGATGCGCACCGCGCCCAGGGGCATGCCGTTGATCAGTTGGGCGAAGCGCTTCAGGCAATCGAGCCCGCGCTGCATGGATTCTTCGTTGAGTTGACGGTCTTCATCGATCCCGGCGGCCAACTGCACCTTTTCACCGAGCCGCTCGAGAATGCGGATTTCATTATGGTGAGCCTTGGCCACGACCATGTGAAAGCTGTTGGAGCCCAGGTCGATGGCGGCGATCAGGGACAGATTCTTGGCTTGGGATTGCGGCATGGTTTGGGGGTCTCGGTCGATAACCTTGCCATCCTGCCACGATCAATCGCTCGCGCCAACGCGCAGCAGTGGCCGAAGACGCGATCCTTGATGCAACGCAGGCAAAAGTGCCGAGCGCTGTGCGATCGATCGCGGGCAAGCTCGCTCCTACAGGGGCATACGGACTTTTATAGGAGCGAGCGTGCTCGCGAAATAATCCGGCAGGCGCCGCGGAATCTCAGCCCACCGCCTCATTGGTCCCGATAAAATTCGCCAGCTCCGGCGTCTGCGGGTCGGCGAACAGCACTTTCGGGTCGCCCACTTCATGCACCTTGCCCTGGTGCATGAACACCAGCTTGTCGCCCACTTCCCGGGCAAAACGCATCTCGTGGGTCACCATGATCAGGGTCATGCCGTCCTTGGCCAGCTGGCGCACCACGCTGAGGACTTCGTTGACCAGTTCCGGGTCCAGGGCCGAGGTGATCTCGTCGCACAGCAGCACCTTGGGTGACATGGCCAGCGCCCGGGCAATCGCCACCCGCTGCTGCTGGCCGCCGGACAGGCGGTCGGGGAAGGCGTCGAACTTCTCCTCCAGGCCGACCCGTTTCAGCATCTCCCGCGCCAGTTCGGCGGCCCTGGCCTTGGGCACCTTCTGCACCACTTGCGGGGCGAGCATGACGTTTTCGCCGACGGTCAGGTGCGGGAACAGGTTGAACTGCTGGAACACCATGCCGACCTTCTGCCGCAGGCTGCGCAGGTCGGCGCGGGCGGCGTCGAGGTATTCGCCATCGACTTCGATGACCCCGTCGTTGATCGATTCCAGGCCGTTGAGGGTGCGCAGCAAGGTGCTCTTGCCCGAGCCGCTGCGGCCGATGATCGCCACCACCTGGCCTTCCTCGATACTGAGGTCGATGCCCTTGAGCACATGATGGTCGCCGTAATATTTATGCAGGGCGGAAATTCTAAGCAGAGGCATGCAGTCTCCTTTCCAGGTAGCGCGCACTGAGGGACAGGGGGTAGCACAGCAGGAAGTAACCGAGCGCCACCAGGCCGTAGACCATGAAGGGCTCGAAGGTGGCGTTGGCGAGCATGCCGCCGGTCTTGGTCAGTTCGGTGAAGCCGATGATCGAGGTCACCGCGGTGCCTTTGACCACCTGCACCGAAAAGCCCACGGTGGGCGCCACGGCGATCCGCAGCGCCTGCGGCAGGATCACATGGCGCAGCTGTTCATAAGGGTTGAGCGCCAGGCTGGACGAGGCCTCCCACTGGCCGTTGGGGATCGAGTCGACGCAGCCGCGCCAGATCTCCGCCAGGTAGGCGCTGGTGAACAGCGTCAGGGCGATGGCCGCCGCCAGCCAGGGCGAGATATCCACCCCCAGCAGGGCGATGCCGAAGAACACCAGGAACAGCTGCATCAACAGCGGCGTGCCCTGGAATAGCTCGATGTACAGGCGGGCGAAATGGCTGGGGAAAGCCTTCTTGGAAATGCGCAGGGTCATGACCAGCAAACCGATCAGCCCGCCGCCGACAAAGGCCACCAGCGACAGCAGCAGGGTCCATTGCAGGCCAGTCAGCAGGTTGCGCACGATGTCCCAGAAGCTGAAATCACTCATTGGCTGCTCCTCGCGATATAGCGGTGCCCGACCCAGTTCAGCAGCTGCCGGATCAGCAGGGCCATGCACAGGTAGATCAGCGTGGTCAGGGTGTAGGTTTCAAAGGCACGGAAGTTGCGCGACTGAATGAAGTTGGCGGCGAAGCTCAGCTCCTCGGTGGCGATCTGCGAACACACCGCCGAGCCGAGCATGACGATGATGATCTGGCTGCTCAGGGCTGGCCACACCTTGCCCAGCGCCGGCAGCAACACCACGTGGCGGAAGGCTTCCATGCGGGTCATGGCCAGGGCCGCCGCGGCTTCCAGCTGGCCACGGGGAATGGCTTGGATGCCGGCGCGGATGATTTCCGTGGAGTAGGCGCCCAGGTTGATCACCATCGCCAGCACCGCCGCCTGCCACTCGGAAATCTGCAGCCCCAGGGACGGCAGGCCGAAGAAGATGAAGAACAGCTGCACCAGGAACGGGGTGTTGCGGATCAGCTCGACGTAGACGCCGAAGATGGCCGAGAAGGGCTGGATCTTCCAGGCCCGCACCAGCGCGCCGACTATGCCCAGGCCGACCCCGAGCAGCGTGCCGATAGCGGTCAGCTCAAGGGTGAACAGGGCGCCGCGCAGCAGCAGGCCGGTATTTTCCAGCACCGGTAGAAAGTCGAACTGATAAGCCATGGATAACCTCCGCGACCGCGATCAGAGGCCAGCCGGCAACGGCTGCTTGAGCCACAGCTGGGCGTTCTTTTCCAGGCTGCCGTCGGCCTTGGCGGTGGTGAGGATCTGATTGACCTTGTCCAGCAGCTCCGGCTGGTTCTTGTTCACGCCGACATAGACCGGGGAATCCTTGAGCTTGACCTTCATCGCCGGGATGCGTTTCGGGTTGCGCTCGCTGATGGCGACCATCACCACGTTGCCGCTGGCGATCAGGTCGACCTGGCCGGCCAGGTAGGCGGCGATGGTCGAGTTGTTGTCCTCGAAGCGCTTGATGGTCACGCCTTGCGGGGCCACGGCGGTCAGCTCGATGTCTTCGATGGCGCCGCGGGTGACGCTGATGGTCTTGCCCTTGAGGTCGTCGAGGGTGGCGACCGGCGCCTCGGGTGGGCCGAAAACCGCAAGATAGAAGGGCGCGTAGGCCTGGGAGAAGTCGATGACCTTCTCGCGCTCCGGATTCTTGCCGAGGCTGGAGATCACCAGGTCGACCTTGCCGGTGGTCAGGAACGGAATGCGGTTGGTGCTGTTGACCGGGGTCAGTTCGAGTTTGACCTTGAGTTGGTCGGCCAGCAGTTTCGCGGTGTCGATATCCAGGCCGCGGGGTTTCATGTCCGGACCGACCGAGCCGAACGGCGGGAAGTCCTGGGGCACGGCCACCTTGAGGGTGCCACGGGCGACGACATCGTCCAGGCCACTGGCGTGGGCGGGCGTCTGACTCAGCATCAGACTGGCAAACAGGGCAGAGAGCAGGGCGCTGAAACGCTTGGTCATGGCAAATCTCCGGATTCACGGGAAGTGATTTCTGCGCAGCGACACAGCACAGGCCGTGCCAAACGCCGGAAAAAGCCCTGGAGCGCTGGGTTTTGCTGGTCTTGTTCGGTCTTACTGGTCTGAACAGTTGGTGGCTTGCCTGCCCCCTTATCGAGCGTCCGGCAATGCGCCCGAACCCCCTTGGGGCACGACTTGCCGGGCTCGGCGAATAGCTTTACAACTAGCTTTTTCCTGGACCGGCCAGCCTGAATTTTATGAACTCGATCTCCCGCGCCGTACCCGAGGTGGCGCTGCAAGCCATCCGCCAATTGATCACTGAGCGCGGTTTCGGCCCGGGCGATGCGCTGCCGTCGCAGCGCGATCTGGCCGTGCAACTGGGGGTTAGCCGGGCCTCGTTGCGCGAGGCGCTGTCATCCTTGAGCGCCTTGGGCGTGATCAGCGTGCAGCCCGGCAAGGGCGTTTTCGTGCAGGCCGCGGAGTCGCCGGTCAATGGCGTGGGGCTGAGCTGGCCGTTCGCGGCTCAGGCCTCGCCGACGGACATCTTCCAGCTGCGTTACGCCCTAGAAGGTTTTGCCGCGGGGCTGGCGGCCGTGACGCTGACCGCCGATGAGCTGGATGCGCTGCAGGACAATGTCGAGGCGATGCGCAATGAGCTGCGGGCGGCGGATTTCGAGGCGGCGGCGCGGCTGGATTTCGAGTTTCACCAGAAGATCCTGCAGGCCAGCGGCAATCAGGCAATGGTGAGCATTCTCAGCACCAGCGCCGAGATCTTCCTGGAGAGCCAGAAGCTACCGTTCATCCGGCCCGAGCGGGCCATGGAGACCTGGCAGGAACACCGCAAGATCCTGCGCGGGCTGGCCCGGCATGCCTCCGGGGCGGCGCAGAAGGCCATGCAGGAGCATGTGCGCGGCGCGGCCCTGCGCACCGGAATCGCCTTTGTCACCCCCGCATAGTTGCCAGTTGAGCTATACCCAAATTCATCGGGCACCATAGCGAGAGTCAATCAACTCCGGCTTCCTGAACGCGGGAAGGGCGGCTATGATGGGCCACGTTTTTTTGCTTACAACCTGGAGACTTCCATGAGCAGCGATCTTATCAAACACGTTAGCGACGCTAGCTTCGAGGCTGACGTACTCAAGGCCGAAGGCGCTGTACTGGTCGACTACTGGGCTGAGTGGTGCGGCCCATGCAAAATGATCGCTCCGGTCCTGGACGAAATCGCTGAAACCTACAAAGGCAAGCTGACCGTTGCCAAGCTGAACATCGACGAAAACCAGGAAACCCCGGCCAAGCACGGCGTGCGTGGTATCCCGACGCTGATGCTGTTCAAGAACGGCAACGTCGAAGCCACCAAGGTCGGCGCACTGTCCAAGTCGCAACTGGCTGCTTTCCTCGACGCCAACATCTAAGCGTCGTTGTAAATGGCATCAAAAAAGCCCCGTAAATAGCGGGGCTTTTTCATTATTCAGGGCTAGACGCTCAGAAACTCAGGTGTTACATTCGGCCCCGCACTGGTTTCTCCTCTGCCCCCTGCAAGCCGTCGCCGACGCTCTCCTTTTCGAATAAGTACGCGATCCTGTCGCCTTCTCCGCGGCGCGGCATCATTAAGCCAAAAGCTTAATTTCCCCCCTCCATAAATGATTACGTCATTCCTATATGAATCTGACTGAACTCAAGCAAAAGCCGATTACCGAACTGCTCGAATTGGCCGAACAGATGGGCATAGAAAATATGGCCCGTTCGCGCAAGCAGGACGTGATTTTCTCCCTGCTGAAAAAGCACGCTAAAAGCGGCGAGGAAATCTCCGGTGATGGCGTGCTGGAGATCCTCCAGGACGGCTTCGGCTTTCTTCGCTCCTCCGACGCCTCCTATCTGGCCGGCCCAGACGATATCTACGTCTCCCCGAGCCAGATCCGTCGTTTCAACTTGCGCACCGGTGACACCATCGTTGGCAAGATCCGCCCTCCAAAGGAAGGCGAGCGTTACTTCGCACTGCTGAAGGTCGACACGATCAACTACGATCGTCCCGAGAACGCGAAGAACAAGATCCTGTTCGAAAACCTGACGCCGCTGTTCCCGACCGTGCGCATGAAGATGGAAGCCGGTAACGGCTCCACCGAAGACCTGACCGGTCGTGTCATCGACCTGTGCGCCCCGATCGGTAAAGGCCAGCGCGGTCTGATCGTTGCTCCGCCGAAAGCGGGCAAGACCATCATGCTGCAAAACATCGCGTCGAACATCACCCGCAACAACCCAGAAGTTCATCTGATCGTGCTGCTGATCGACGAACGTCCGGAAGAAGTGACCGAGATGCAGCGCACCGTGCGCGGCGAAGTGGTCGCCTCCACCTTCGACGAACCGCCAACCCGCCACGTGCAGGTTGCCGAGATGGTGATCGAGAAGGCCAAGCGCCTGGTCGAACACAAGAAGGACGTGGTGATCCTGCTCGACTCCATCACCCGTCTGGCCCGTGCCTACAACACTGTGATCCCGAGCTCCGGCAAGGTGCTGACCGGTGGTGTTGATGCCCACGCCCTGGAAAAACCGAAGCGTTTCTTCGGCGCCGCGCGGAACATCGAAGAAGGCGGCTCGCTGACCATCATCGCCACCGCGCTGGTTGAAACCGGCTCGAAGATGGACGAAGTGATCTACGAAGAGTTCAAGGGCACCGGCAACATGGAGCTGCCTCTGGACCGCAAGATTGCCGAGAAGCGTGTATTCCCGGCCATCAACATCAACCGTTCCGGCACCCGCCGCGAAGAGTTGCTGACCGCCGACGACGAGCTGCAGCGCATGTGGATCCTGCGCAAGCTGCTGCATCCTATGGATGAAGTCGCCGCCATCGAGTTCCTGGTCGACAAGCTGAAACAGACCAAGACCAACGATGAGTTCTTCCTGTCGATGAAACGCAAGTAAGTCGAGCGGGACCGCAAAAGCCGGGGAAACCCGGCTTTTTGCTATCTGATTATTGATGAACGGCAGTTCACTGTTCTGAACAGTCGGGTTCGGCGCTAAACTGCCAGCCCCGAACGCCACGGCTAAAACGAGGCTCACGCATGCAGTATCGCGACTTGCGCGACTTTATCAGCGGTCTGGAACAGCGCGGCGAACTCAAGCGCATCCAGGTTCCGGTGTCCCCAGTGCTGGAAATGACCGAGGTCTGCGATCGCACCTTGCGTGCCAAAGGTCCGGCCCTGCTGTTTGAAAACCCCACCGGCTACGACATTCCAGTGCTGGGCAACCTGTTCGGCACCCCGGAGCGCGTGGCGCTGGGCATGGGCGCCGAAGCGGTCAGCGAGCTGCGGGAAATCGGCAAGCTGCTGGCCTTCCTCAAGGAGCCCGAGCCGCCCAAGGGGCTGAAGGATGCCTGGTCCAAGCTGCCGATCTTCCGCAAGATCATTTCCATGGCGCCGAAAGTCGTCAAGGACGCGATCTGCCAGGAAGTGGTCATCGAAGGCGATGACGTCGACCTGGCAATGCTGCCGGTGCAGACCTGCTGGCCGGGCGATGTCGGCCCGCTGATCACCTGGGGCCTGACCGTCACCAAGGGCCCGAACAAGGACCGGCAGAACCTCGGTATCTATCGCCAGCAGGTGATCGGTCGCAACAAGGTGATCATGCGCTGGTTGAGCCACCGTGGCGGCGCGCTGGATTACCGCGAATGGTGCGAGAAACACCCGGGCCAGCCGTTCCCGGTATCCGTGGCCCTGGGGGCCGATCCGGCGACCATTCTCGGCGCCGTGACGCCGGTGCCGGACAGCCTTTCCGAATACGCTTTCGCCGGCCTGCTGCGGGGCAACCGCACCGAGCTGGTGAAATGCCGCGGCAACGACCTGCAAGTGCCGGCCACCGCGGAAATCATCCTGGAAGGGGTGATCCATCCGGGCGAGATGGCCGACGAAGGCCCGTATGGCGACCACACTGGCTACTACAACGAAGTCGACAGCTTCCCGGTGTTCACCGTCGAGCGCATCACCCACCGGATCAAGCCGATCTACCACAGCACCTACACCGGTCGTCCGCCGGATGAGCCGGCGATTCTCGGCGTCGCGCTGAACGAAGTATTCGTGCCTATCCTGCAGAAGCAGTTCCCGGAAATCACCGACTTCTACCTGCCGCCCGAAGGCTGCTCGTACCGCATGGCGGTGGTGACCATGAAGAAGCAGTACCCCGGCCACGCCAAGCGGGTAATGCTCGGTGTCTGGTCGTTTTTGCGACAGTTCATGTACACCAAGTTCGTTATCGTCACTGACGACGATATCAACGCGCGCGACTGGAACGACGTGATCTGGGCCATCACCACGCGCATGGACCCCAAGCGCGACACGGTGATGATCGATAACACGCCGATCGACTACCTCGACTTCGCCTCTCCGGTCTCCGGCCTGGGCTCGAAGATGGGGCTCGATGCCACGCATAAATGGCCTGGTGAAACCACCCGCGAGTGGGGCCGGGTGATCGTCAAGGATGAGGCGGTGACCCGCCGGATCGATGCCATCTGGAATCAGTTAGGAATAGATTGATGCGTGTAACCTTGCAGCCCTCCGGAGCGGTGCTTGAGACGCTGCCCGGCGAGCGGATTCTCGATGCGGCGCGGCGCCTGGGCTATGAATGCCCGCAAAGCTGCCGCAATGGCAACTGTCATGTGTGCTGCGCCCTGCTGGTGGAGGGCAGTGTCCTGCAGGCCGGCGATGTGCGCGATCACGGCGAGTTCTACACTTGCATTGCAGAGCCGCTGGAAGACTGCATCGTGCTGTGGGATGGCGTCCTTGCGCTGGGAGAGCTGCCAGTGCGCAGTCTGTCGTGTCAGGTCACCGAGTGTCTGGAAGTCGGCGGCGATGTCTGGCGGGTCCGCCTGCGGGCGCCAGCTGGCAAGCCGCCGCGTTACCACGCGGGCCAGTACCTGATGCTCGAACGGGAGAATGGCGAGAAGTCAGCGTTCTCCCTGGCCTCGGCGCCGCACTCCGGGCGTGAGCTGGAGCTGCATGTACTGGTGCGCGAAAGCAGTGCACAAAGCCTGATCGAGCAGTTGCAGCGCAACGGCAACGTGCGCGTCGAACTGCCGTTTGGCGATACCCACCTGGCCGAGCTGCCGGACGGGCCGCTGGTACTGATCGCCGCCGGCACCGGCATGGCGCAGATGCACAGCCTGATCGAGCATTGCCGGGCCAAGGGTTTCAAATACCCGGTGCACCTGTACTGGGGCGTGCGCCGGCCGGACGACTTCTACCAGATCGAACACTGGGACGAATGGAAGAAGCTGCCCAACCTGTTCCTGCACAAGGTGGTCAGCGATCTCTGTGGCTGGGAAGGTCGCTGCGGCATGCTGCACGAGGCGGTAAGCGAGGACATCGCCGACCTGTCGGCGGTGCATGTCTACGCCAGCGGCTCGCCGGCGATGATCTACGCGACCCTGGACGCGCTGGTCGAAGCGGGCATGGATGCGCACCAGATGCGCGCCGATGTATTTGCCTACGCTCCTCGGTCCTGAGTTCTCGGGACTGTCCCTCGTTATAACTCCCTATATAGCCCATCGGTATTTATTTAATTAGATAAATGCCGGTAGGTTATATGTCACGCATTATTGAAAGTTAAAACTCTTCGATGGCACCTAACTTGCCTTGAAACACCTGAAACATATGTGTCTTGGAGTTACAGCCGTGCGTTCTATTAAGTAATTCTTTATACGCGGGGAGCCGAACGCTATTCGCCATGACAGCCATTGAATCCAGTTTTTTGAATCTGGCTTACCCGCCGCGGCTCGACCTGGGGCCGCAGCTCACCCACGAACAGCTCCTCAGCTCGATGCAGTCCACCATGGCGCGCCACAAGGGCGGGCCGGTCTGGTTATTCGCCTACGGTTCGCTGATCTGGCGCCCTGAATGTTCGGCGGTCGAGCGCATGCGCGGGCGGGTGCATGGCTACCATCGCGGTTTGTACCTGTGGTCCCATGAACACCGCGGCACGCCGGAGAAGCCGGGGCTGGTCTTTGGCCTGGATCGTGGCGGTTCCTGCAGCGGCTTCGCCTACCGCTTGCCGGAAGAACAGCTGGAAACCTCGCTGTATGCGCTGTGGCAGCGCGAGATGCCATACCCGTCCTATCGCCCGCACTGGCTCAACTGCCGTCTTGAAGACGGTAGCCAGGTTCAGGCCTTGGGGTTCGTTCTGGAGCGACACCTGCCCAGCTATGCCGGCAACCTGCCGGACCATGTGCTGAGCCAGGTATTTGAAAACGCCTGCGGGCGCTACGGCACCACTCGCGATTATGTCGAGCAGACCGTGCACGCCCTGCGTAGCCACGCCATGCCAGACCGTAATCTGGAGGCGCGGCTCAAGCGCTGTAAGTCAGCGACCCACTAAGCAACGGCTTCGCGGCTCTGGCTGGCGACCTGTTTGTGCCACAGGGTCGGGGCCAGGAAGGCCATCGACAGCAGGCAGGCGCCTACCAGCAGGACAAAACCGCCGTCCCAGCCGAAGTGGTCCACGGTGTAGCCCATCGCCGCGCTGGCCGCGACCGAGCCACCCAGGTAGCCGAACAGCCCGGTAAAGCCCGCGGCGGTGCCGGCGGCTTTCTTCGGCGCCAGTTCCAGGGCCTGCAGGCCGATCAGCATCACCGGGCCGTAGATCAGGAAACCGATGGAGAACAGCGCGATCATGTCGATGGTCGGGTTGCCGGCCGGGTTCAGCCAGTACACCAGGGTCGCCACGGTCACCAGCGCCATGAACACCATGCCGGTCAGGCCGCGGTTGCCACGAAAGATCTTGTCCGACATCCAGCCGCACAGCAGCGTGCCCGGAATCCCCGCCCACTCGTAGAAGAAGTACGCCCACGAGGTTTTATCCACGGTGAAGCCTTTGGCTTCCTTGAGGTAGGTCGGCGCCCAGTCCAGTACGCCGTAGCGCAGCAGATAGACGAAGACGTTGGCCATGGCGATGTACCAGAGCATTTTGTTGCGCAGCACGTACTTGACGAAGATTTCCTTGGCGCTGAATTCTTCTTCGTGGCTGGCGTCGTAGCCTTCCGGGTAGTCGTTCTTGTACTTCTCGATCGGCGGCAGGCCGACCGATTGCGGGGTGTCGCGCATGGTGACGAAGGCGAACAGCGCCACCATCAAGGCCACGGCGGCCGGGACGTAGAACGCCGCGTGCCAGTCGTTGAACCAGCCCATGCCGAGCAGGAACAGCGGGCCGATCAGGCCGCCGCCGACGTTGTGCGCAACGTTCCATACCGAAACCACGCCGCCGCGTTCCTTCTGCGACCACCAGTGCACCATGGTCCGTCCGCTGGGCGGCCAGCCCATGCCCTGGGCCCAGCCGTTGATGAACAGCAGGATGAACATCATGGTTACGCTGGACGTGGCCCAGGGCGCGAAACCGAAAATGAACATCACCCCGGCCGACACCAGCAGGCCGAAGGGCAGGAAGTAACGCGGGTTGGAGCGGTCGGACACCAGGCCCATGAGGAACTTGGACAGGCCGTAGGCGATGGCGATCGCCGACATGGCCAGGCCCAGCTGACCGCGGGTGTAACCCTCTTCGATCAGGTACGGCATGGCCAGGGAGAAGTTCTTGCGCAGCAGGTAGTAGCCGGCGTAACCGATGAAGATCCCGGCGAAGATCTGCCAGCGCAGGCGGCGGTAGGTACTGTCTATTTTTTCGTCAGGCAGGGGCGCCTGATGTGCGGCAGGTCGAAAGAAAGCAAACATTCAAGAGCTCCAAATTTCTTGTTTTGACTGCGGATGCGAATGTTACAGTTTCGTTACCGAAAATAGCACTGCATCTTATCCGGGAGCACGCAACACAGGAGCATTTGCATGTTCTTTTACGAACATGTCGCTTAAAGATAAGTAAGGGGCGTTTCTGGTGCCGGCGGCTGCGGCGGGGGAGAAGAACTTGCTTGCGATAAGCAGTGTGCAGTCGCCTTGCGGCTGACAGTCACTCCGTTATCTTGGGCAAGCTCCTGTAGAGCAGAAGGATTCAGCGAACCTGGACCACCACCTTGCCCACCGCCTTGCGCTGGCCAAGATCGTTGATGGCGCTGGCGGCGTTGCCCAGCGGGTAGACCTGCGAGACCAGCGGCTTCAACTTGCCTTCGGCAAACCAGCCGAACAACTGCTGGAAGTTCGCCGCGTTGTCCTGGGGTTGGCGCTGGGCGAACGAGCCCCAGAACACGCCGAGCACCGCGGCTCCCTTGAGCAGCGCCAGGTTGACCGGCAGCTCGGGAATGCGTCCGCTGGCAAAACCCACCACCAGCAGCCGGCCGTTCCAGGCGATGGCGCGGATGGCCTGGTCGAACAGGTCACCGCCGACCGGGTCGTAGATCACATCGGCGCCCTGGCCCTCGGTCAGGCGCTTGACCTCGTCCTTCAGGCTGGTTTCGCTGTAGTTGATCAACTCATCGGCACCGGCGGCCTTGGCCACCGCGAGTTTCTCGGCGCTGCTGGCGGCGGCGATGACCCGCGCGCCCATGGCCTTGCCGATTTCCACCGCCGCCAGGCCGACACCGCCGGAAGCGCCGAGCACCAGTAGGGTTTCACCCGGCTGCAGGTTGCCGCGCTGCTTGAGGGCGTGCATCGAGGTGCCGTAGGTCATGCTGAAGGCGGCAGCGGTATTGAAGTCCATCGACGGTGGAATCGGCAGGACGTTGTAGCCCGGCACCGCTACTTCCTCGGCAAAGCTGCCCCAGCCGGTCAGGGCCATGACCCGGTCGCCGACCTTGAGATGGCCGACCTTCTCGCCAACGGCGCCGACCACCCCCGCGGCCTCGCCACCGGGCGAGAACGGGAAGGGTGGCTTGAACTGGTATTTGCCCTCGATGATCAGCGTGTCCGGGAAGTTCACCCCGGCCGCGTGCACCTGCAGCAGGATTTCGTTCTTCTTCGGTACAGGACTCGCGACGTCTTCCAGCACCAGCGTTTCGGCGGGGCCGAAGGCTTTGCACAGCACGGCTTTCATCAGGGCTATTCCTTTGGGAGTGATGGCCGATAAGTGTAGGTGGGTGAATAACGCGGTCAACGAGCATGCCCCGGCCTGATAACCAGCCATAAGCTTTGTGCTTGGGCTCAGGCAGAGGGGCCTTTATGCTAGACCGCCTACCGGATAAGGAGCGAATTGTGAAAGCGTGGATCATGTTGATGCTGGCCCTGTCTCTGCCAATGGCAGCCATGGCCGAGGAAGCCAAAGAAGGCGCAGCACCGAAAGTCAGTTACATCAGCCTGAACCCACCGTTCGTGGGCAACTACGGTCTGGATGGCGGCCCCAAGCTCAAGGTCTACAAGGCTGATGTCGCCCTGCGGGTGACCGGCGATGCCGCCGCCCAGGCGGTGAGAGCCAACGAGCCGTTGATCCGCAACCAGCTGGTGGCGCTGTTCGCCCAGCAGACCACGGAAACCATGAACAACGTCGAAGCCAAGGAAAAGCTGCGCCAGGAAGCCCTGAAGCAGACCCAGCAGGTGATGAACGACGAAACCGGCAAGCCGGTGGTGGAAGACCTGCTGTTCAACAACCTGATCATCCAGTAACGCTGGATCCGTAGGAGCGAGGCTTGCCCGCGATAGCGACAGTGCAAGCTCCGCCGAATTTCAGCCTGGCGGCTGATCGCGAGCAAGCTTCGCTCCTACAAGTCACCACTGCGTTCTGAGGCAACCTCAGGACGCCAGGCTCCTGCGAAACCTCGCCAGGGCGATGCCGAAGAACAGCAGGCCGATTACCGCCAGGGCCAGCAGGTCTGGCCAGACCACCCTGATGCCGGCGTCGCGAAACAGGATCGCGGCGCTGAGGCTGACGAAGTGGGTCGACGGCGAGCCCTGCATCACCCATTGCAGCCACTGTGGCATGCTGTCCAACGGGGTGCTGCCGCCCGACAGCAGCAACATCGGGATGATCACCGGAATCGCCAGCAAGCCGAATTGCGGGGTCGAGCGCGCCAGCGTGGCGAGAAAGATCCCCAGCGCGGTGCTGGCGAACAGGTAAAGCGCGGTCACCGCGAGGAACAGCCCCAGAGAACCGGCCAGCGGCACGCCCAGCACACCTTTGACGATCACCTCCAGCGACACCCAGGTGCAGAGCACCACCACCAGCATGTTGCTCCAGATCTTCGCCAGCATGATTTCCAGGGCGGTCAGCGGCAGCACCAGCAGATGGTCGAGGGTGCCGTGCTCGCGCTCGCGCAGCAGCGCCGTGCCGGTCAGGACAATGGCCAGGATGGTGATGTTGTTGACGATCTGGATCACCGCCAGAAACCAGCCGCCCTGCAGATTGGTGTTGAACAGTGCGCGACTGGTCAGCTGGGCGGGCATCCTGCTCGCCGGGTCGGCCTGGCTGTAGTTCGACAGTTCACGCTGGAAAATCCGCCCGATATAACCGGCGCCCATGAAGGCCTGGCTCATGGCCGTGGCGTCGACATTCACTTGCACGCTGGGTTGGCGCCCGGCCAGCAGGTCGTTCTGGAAGTTGGCCGGTACATTGATGACGAAGGTGAACTGGCCGCTGTCCATGACCTGGTCCAGCTGGTCGTAGGGCAATGGCACCGGGTTCTGGAACTCCGGTGGTTGCAGGGCCTCGGCCAGCTGGCGCGAGAGCTGGCTGTGATCTTCGTCCACCAGCGCCACGCTGGCGTTGTGCACGCCGATCACCGAACCGGCCGCGGGCATATAGATGGCCACGGTGAAGGCGTACAGCAGAAACAGCAGCAACACGCTGTCGTGTCGCAGGCTGGTGAGCTCCTTGAGACCCAGGCGCAGGATGTGGCTGAACCGGTGCATCAGGCCTCCTGCTTTTTCAGCATCGCCAGGCTCAGCCCGGTGAACCCGAGGAAGAACCCGAACAGCGCCAGGCACTGCGGCCACAGCTGGCGCAGGTCCAGGGCCTTGGTGAAGGTGCCGACGGCAATGTCGAGGAAGTAACCGGCGGGGAACAACTGCCCCATCAGCGCCGCGGAACCGTCCAGCGACGAGCGCGGCACGATCAGTCCGGAGAACTGGATGGTCGGCAGGCTGGTGATGATCATGGTGCCGAGGATCGCCGCGATCTGGGTGCGGGTGAAGGCGGAGATCAGCAGGCCCAGGCTGGTGGTGGCCAGCACGTACAGCAGGCCGCCGAAGGCCAGGGTCAGGCCGCTGCCCTTGAAGGGCACGCCGAACAGCCAGCGGTTCATGGCCACCAGCAGCGCCAGGTTGATCAGGCTCAGGCCCAGGTAAGGCGCCTGCTTGCCCAGGAGAAACTCCAGGCGCTTGAGCGGCGTGGCATAGAAGTTGGTGATCGACCCCAGCTCCTTCTCGCGCACGATGCCCAGCGCCGTGAGCATCGCCGGGATGAACGCCAGGATCAGCGCCATCACCCCAGGGCCGATGGCATTCACGCTGACCACGTCCTGGTTGTAGCGAAAGCGCGTTTCCAGCCGGGCCGCGGGCGGTCGCCTCAGGGCCGGGCTGCTGTGTTCGGCCAGCAATTCGATATTGGCTTGATGCACCGCTTCGACATAGTTGCGACTGGTCTCGGCGCGGAACGGCATGCCGCCGTCGAGCCAGGCGGCCACCGCGGGCTGGCGCCCGGCGTACAAGTCGCGGCCGAAGCCGGGGGGAATCTCCAGGGCCAGCTTGATTTCCGAGCGTTGCAGGCGGCGGTGCAGTTCGGCGGCGTCACGGATCGGCTTCCGCTCCTTGAAGTAGCGGGAACCGCGGAAGGCTTCCAGGTAGGCGCGGCTTTGCGGTGTCTGGTCCTGGTCGTAGACGGCGAAGGCGAGGTTTTCCACGTCCAGGGAAATGCCGTAGCCAAAGATCACCATCATGAACAGCGCCCCGAGCAAGGCGAAGCTCAGGCGCACCCGGTCGCGCATCAGCTCCTTGCCTTCGCGGGTGGCCACGGCGATCAGGCGCGACAGGCTGAAGCGCCGACCGTCACCGTGAATGGCGCTGGTGACCTCGGGCTGGGCGGTCGCCGGGGGAGCAGGTTCCGGCGCGCCCTGGGCGTCTTCCAGGCAACGGACAAAAGCGGCTTCCAGGGTTTCGCCGGCGAACTGTTGCTGCAGGGCGGCCGGCGTATCGCAGGCCAGCACCTGGCCGGCGTGCATCAGCGAGATGCGGTCGCAGCGCTGGGCCTCGTTCATGAAGTGGGTGGACAGAAAGATCGTCACCCCCTGTTCCCGCGACAACTCAATCAACAGGCGCCAGAAATCGTCTCGGGCCGCCGGGTCCACGCCCGAGGTCGGCTCGTCGAGGATCAACACTTCCGGACGGTGCAGCACCGCCACCGCCAGGGACAAGCGCTGGCGCAAGCCCAGGGGCAGGGCGCCGGAGGGTTGCTCGGCAATCTCCTGGAGGGCGAAGCGGCGGATCAGCTCCTCGATCCGCGGGCCGCTCTCGGCCTTGGGCAGGTCAAACAGCCGGGCGTGCAGCACCAGGTTCTGGCGCACGCTGAGTTCGCCGTACAGCGAAAAACTCTGGGACATGAAACCCACGCGCTTGCGGGTGGCCAGGTCCTTGGCGTCCACCGGGTTGCCCAGCAGCCTGGCGCTGCCCTCGGTGGCCGGCATCAGCCCGGTCAGGACCTTCATGGTGGTGGTCTTGCCGCAGCCGTTGGAGCCGAGGAAACCGAAAATCTCGCCCCGGCCAATGGCGAAGCTGACCTTGTTCACTGCGGTGAAATCGCCGAAACGCAGGGTCAGCTCATGGGCCTCGATGGCGATTTGCTGGTCGCCCGTGGTTCTGGGCGGGATCACCAATGGTTTGCTGTCATGCCCGCTGTCGCCCTGAAAGTGGGTGAAGGCATCGTCGAGCTTGCCGCTGGGCGTGACGATGGCCAGTTCCCGGCTCAAGCCCTGGGCAATCAGCCGGCCGCGGTCGAGCATCAGGCAGTGCTCGAACTGCTCGGCTTCCTCCATATAGGCGGTGGCCACCAGCAGCGTCAGTTGCGGACGCTGGCGGCGAACCTCGTCCACCAGCTCCCAGAAACGCCGACGGGACAGTGGGTCGACGCCAGTGGTGGGCTCGTCGAGGATCAGCAGGTCCGGCTCATGGATCAACGCGCAGCACAGCCCGAGCTTCTGCTTCATCCCACCGGACAGCTTGCCCGCGGGCCTTTCGGCGAAGCGCAGCAGGTCGGTGGCCAGCAACAGGTTGTGCATGCGCTGTTCGCATTGGCTTTTCGACAGGCCGAACAGGGTGGCGAAAAAGCGGATGTTTTCCTGGATCGACAGCTCGGGATACAGGTTGCCGCCCAGGCCCTGGGGCATGAAGGCGATCCGCGCGTACAGACTGTTGCGATGGCGGCGTTGTTCGATGGAGCCGCCGAGCACTTGCAGTTGGCCCTGCTGCAGCTTCTTTACCCCGGCGATCAAGCCCAGCAGGCTCGACTTGCCAGCGCCGTCCGGGCCGATCAGCCCGCAGCGGGTGCCGCCGGGCAGGCTGAAGGCAAGGTCGACCAGGGCCTGTTGCGAGCCATAACGGTGATTGATGCCCGTGGCCTGCAGCGCCAGCTCGTTCATTGCAGGTTGGCCGGCCAGTCCAGGGTCGCCGTGCGCACGTAGCCGGCGCCGGGCATGCCCGGCTTGGCCTGCGGTACGGCGCTGGGTTGGGTCAGCCGCAGCTTGACGCGGAACACCAGTTTTTGGCGTTCATCGTGGGTTTCCACTTCCTTGGGGGTGAACTGGGACTTGGCCGCGACAAAGCTGATTTTCGCCGGCAGCGGCTGGTCGGGCAGGGCGTCGAGCAGGATCCGTGCCTCGCTGCCGACGGCCAGGCGGCCAGTCACCGAGGCGGACAGGTAGAGGTTCATGTACTGGTCGCTCGGGTCGATCAGCAGCAACACCCGGCCGCCGGCGCCCAGCACCTCGCCCGGTTCGGCCAGGCGCAACTGGATGATGCCGTCGATGGGCGCGCGCAGGCTGCTGTCGTCGATCTCGCTGGTCAGCTGGGCGACCAGCGCCTTGGCCGAGCCGATGGCGGCGCGCACCGCGGCGACCTGGGCCTGGGCTGCCTGGACGGCGGCGTTGCCGGTGTTCAGGCGCGCTTGCTGCTGGTCGATGATCTGCTGGCTGGCGTAACCACGATTGAACAGTTCCCGGGAGCGCTTGAGTTCCTGGGTGGCCAGCAGCAGTTCGCTCTGGCGCAGCTGCACATTGGCTTCGGCCGCCGCGAGGTTTTCCCGGGTGCGCACCACGTCGGCCTCGGCCTGGGCGCGCTGGGCTTCCAGGGTGCGGGTGTCCATGCGCGCCAATAGTTGGTCCTTGGACACTTTGTCGCCTTCGTCGACGAGCACTTCGGCCAGGCGTCCGGGCGTCTTGCTGGCGATCTGTACTTCGGTGGCTTCAAGCCGGCCGTTGCCCATGTTCAGGCCTTCGGGCAGGCGGTCCAGGGTGGACTTCCAGTAACCAAAGCCGCCCGCGATCAGCAGCAATGCCAGCAAGGCGAAGGCAAAAAGGCGAGAGGAACGGTGATTCGTCGGCATTGGGGCATCCCTGCGGCAGTAGCGTCCTAGTCTGGCGGCTCAAGTCGTTGGGCGACTTGATGTCCGTCAAATGAACGGGCAAGCCTAGTACGTTGTGTGCGGGATGCCTGCCTGAGTGTCGCTGGCGGCCTGTTCAGCGCAGCGCGAGCACCGCCGCCCACTGTTCGGCGGTCACCGGCATCACGGACAGCCGGCTGCCTTTCTGCACCAGGGGCAGTTCGGCGAGGGCGGTTTGCTGCTTCAGATAGTCCAGGCGCAGCACCTTGGGGAAGGTTTCGACATGGGCTACATCGACGGCGCTCCAGGCGTTTTTCTCGGCGCTGGCCTTGGGATCGAAATGCGGGTTTTCCGGTTCCAGGGCGGTCGGGTCGGGGTAGGCGGCCTCGATGATCCGGCCGATCCCGGCAATGCCCGGTTCGGGGCAGCTGGAGTGATAAAAGAAGAATTGGTCACCCACCGCCATGCTGCGCAGGAAGTTTCGCGCCTGGTAGTTGCGTACACCGTCCCAACGCGCCTGATTCTTGAGTGCCAGGCCCTCGATCGAGAGTTCTTCCGGTTCGGATTTCATCAGCCAATAGGCCATTTTCTTTGCTCTCCAGAGGGGCGCGGGCAAGTTGTCGGGCAATTTTATGACAAACCGACAGTCGGTTGACGCCAGCATTTGCGTGTCGGTTCACGTTATCGCAGAATGCCGGGATTTTAAGCTTGACGCTGCTGCACGGCCTGTTATGGAAACCGTCGCTGTCATCGTGTGTGATTTGCCTGAGGGGGGCAATCGATGCAACGCAAACCGGATTTACTATGGATTTTGGTTATTTTGTTCGGTTTGGGCGTAGTGACAACCGGTTATGCGCAGAGCCTGTGGGCCAACAAGACCGACGCTCCGGTCGAACTCGCGCAACAGCAGCAGCCTTACAAGCGTTGATTCCTTCCAAGGCGCCGCTCTCTTCTGGTGGCGCCTATTTAGCGAAATACCATTTCTTGTCGGTCACCGTTGCTTGCAGCGGTACGTCCCAGCTCGCCTGATCCAGTTTCGCCACTTTCTGACATTCGTGGGCAAGCCCCAGCAGCGTCGGCTTGCGCCAGCTTTTGCGCCGTGCCAGATAGGCCAGGCTGCGATCATAGAAACCACCCCCCATTCCCAGGCGTCCGCCAGCCTCATCGAAGCCGACCAGCGGCAACAGCACCAGGTCTAGCGCCCAGACCTTGCGTTGCCGGGCCTGGCTCACCCGTGGCTCGGGAATGCGGAAGCGGTTGGGGCGCAGCTTTTCGCCGGGGCGAACGCGCTGAAACACCATCTTGGTCTGTGGCCAGGCATTGAGCACCGGCAGATAAGTCGCCTTGCCCCGACGTTGCGCGGCGCGCAGCAGCGGGCGCGGGTCGATTTCACCGTCCATGGGCAGGTAAAGGGAGATGTGCTTGGCGCGGCGGAACAGCGGATGCTGCGCCAGTTGCCGATACAGCCCGCGAGAGGCCTGGCGTTGTTCGCTGGCGGTGAGGGCGCGGCGAGCTTTGCGCAGCATGCGTCGAAGTTGCGGGCGGGAAAGCGGCGCCGGTTCGGTCATGGTCGCTCGGGTCCGGGTGGGGTACGGCAGGACAGCGTATCAAATAACCCGGAAGCCGAAAAAATGGAGCTGAAAAAACAATGCCAGCTATTTGCATAGCTGGCATTGGCATAGAATTCAGGCTCCCCGGATGAACCGCTGTCGACTTAGCCCTTGAACCCGAAAGTTCAAGGCGGAAGATGCAGTAGGCGTTAAGGCTTTCCGTCTAGCGGACATGCACACCGGCCCAACGTGCAACTTCCAGGGTAGTGCGAATCGGCTCAGGGACATCGCCAACTGGCAAGCACCCCAGGGAGTGGTGGGGATTATACCGCAACCACCCTCAGGAATCAGCCTTGGTTGTATCGGTGTCGGTGGCAAGCACCAGATCCACGCGCTCGAGCAGATCGCGCACCTGTTCGCGGGTCGAACCGCTGGCTTGCACGTCAGGGCGGTCCTGCTTGTGCAGCAGGTCGTGGGTGATATTGAGGGCGGCCATCACGGCGATACGATCGGCGCCAATGACTTTGCCGCTGCTGCGGATCTCACGCATCTTGCCATCCAGGTACCGGGCGGCGCTCACCAGATTGCTACGTTCTTCCTGGGGGCAGATGATCGAATACTCTTTGTCGAGGATCTGCACGGTAACGCTATTGCTTGAACTCATGAGTCTTGCTCCAGGGCCTTGAGGCGCGAAATCATCGATTCGACCTTACGCCGGGCGATTTCGTTTTTTTCAATGAGGTGCGCGCGTTCCTCGCGCCAAGTCTTTTCCTGAGCTAATAAGAGTGCGTTTTGACTCTTTAGTTGCTCGACCCGGTCAATTAGCAGTTCGAGTCTAGCCATCAGCGCTTGCAGATCGGTGTCTTCCATTGGATCCCACTGGATTTGTCTGATGAGTGGCAACTGCCTGGGCAAACGAGTTGACGGCCTCGATGGTCTTGGCGCGTCTGCCGATGCTAGGATACAAGGCCTCCATTCTAGACATTGCGCCGCTTGGCGCCTAGCTGCCCATGCCCATTCAGAATTCCCCGTACAACGCCTTCGCCACCCTGCTCAGCAGCAGCGGTCACCCTGTCTCGCCTGCCGAATTGCATGGCCTGTTGCTGGGTCGCAGCTGCGCCGGCGCCGGCTTCGAAGTCGACGGCTGGCTGATCGATGCCGCCGAACTGCTCGAAGGCGAGCCGCAGGACAATGTTCGCAACGCCTTGATCGGCCTGCAGGAAATGGTCAAGGGCGAGCTGACCAGCGACGACATGACCGTCGTTCTGCTGCTGCCCACCGACGACGCCCCGCTGGCCGAGCGCGCCGCGGCCCTGGGGCAATGGTGCCAGGGTTTCCTCACCGGCTTCGGCCTGAACTCCCGCGACAGCAGCGCCCTGAGCGCCGAGGCCACGGAAGTGTTGCAGGACCTTGCGGCGATTGCCCAGGTCCAGGACGCGCTGGAAGAGTCCGACGACGGCGAAAGCGATTACATGGAAGTGATGGAATACCTGCGGGTCGCCCCGCTGCTGCTGTTCACCGAGACCAACAAGACGGTTGAACCGGCCGCCAAGCCTTCTCTGCACTGATCGTTCGATAGGGAAATCCGTCTGCCCATGATCCATATCCCGAAATCGGAATACACCCGCCGCCGCAAGGCGCTCATGGCGCAGATGGAACCCAACAGCATCGCGATACTGCCGGCTGCCGCCGTGGCGATCCGCAACCGCGATGTCGAGCATGTCTACCGCCAGGACAGCGATTTCCAGTACCTCAGCGGCTTCCCCGAACCCCAGGCGGTGATCGTGCTGATGCCCGGTCGCGAGCATGGCGAGTACATCCTGTTCTGCCGTGAACGTAATGCCGAGCGCGAACTCTGGGACGGCCTGCGGGCTGGCCAGGAGGGTGCGATTCGCGACTACGGCGCCGACGATGCCTTCCCCATCACCGATATCGACGACATCCTGCCGGGCCTTATCGAAGGCCGCGACCGAGTGTATTCGGCCATGGGCAGCAACCCCGAGTTCGATCGCCACCTGATGGAGTGGATCAACGTGATCCGCTCCAAGGCGCACCTGGGGGCCCAGCCGCCGAACGAATTCGTTGCCCTGGATCATCTGCTGCACGACATGCGCCTGTATAAATCGGCGGCGGAAGTGAAGGTGATGCGCGAGGCCGCGCGGATTTCCGCTCAGGCTCATATTCGTGCCATGCAGGCCAGCCGCGCCGGTTTGTACGAGTTCAGCCTGGAAGCCGAGTTGGACTACGAGTTCCGTCGGGGCGGGGCGAAGATGCCGGCCTACGGCTCGATCGTCGCCGCCGGGCGCAACAGCTGCATCCTGCATTACCAGCAGAACGACGCGTTGCTCAAGGACGGCGATCTGGTGCTGATCGACGCCGGTTGCGAGATCGACTGTTATGCCAGCGATATCACCCGCACCTGGCCGGTGAACGGCAAGTTTTCCGCCGAGCAGAAGGCGATCTACGAGCTGGTGCTGGCCTCCCAGGAAGCCGCCTTTGCCGAGATCGCGCCGAACAAGCACTGGAACCAGGCTCACGAAGCGACCGTCAGGGTGATCACCGCCGGGCTGGTCAGGCTGGGGCTGCTTGAGGGCGAAGTGGACGAGTTGATCTCCAGCGAAGCCTACAAGGCGTTTTACATGCACCGCGCCGGCCACTGGCTGGGCATGGATGTGCATGACGTCGGCGAGTACAAGGTCGGCGGCGAATGGCGGGTGCTGGAAGTCGGCATGGCCCTGACGGTCGAGCCGGGCATCTACATCGCGCCGGACAATCAGAACGTGGCGAAGAAATGGCGCGGCATTGGCGTGCGCATCGAGGATGACGTGGTGGTAACCAAGCAAGGCTGTGAAATTCTCACCGGTGGCGTGCCGAAGACCGTGGCCGAGATTGAGGCCCTGATGGCCGCCGCACGGAGCCGCGCAGCATGAACCGGGTCAATCTGGCGATCATCGGCGGTGGCCTGGTCGGTGCCAGCCTGGCCCTGGCCCTGCAGGCCGGTGCCAAGGAGCGTGGCTGGAAGATCGTGCTGATCGAACCATTCGCTCCGGGCGATACCTATCAGCCCAGCTACGACGCGCGTTCTTCGGCGCTGTCGTTCGGCGCGCGGCAGATCTATCAACGCCTGGGCGTGTGGCAGGAAATCTCTCGCCGCGCCGAGCCGATCAAACAGATCCATGTCTCCGACCGTGGGCGGTTTTCCACCGCGCGGCTGTCGGCCATGGAGGAGGGCGTTCCCGCCCTGGGTTATGTGGTGGAAAACGCCTGGCTTGGCCAATGCCTGTGGCAGGGGCTGGACAAGGAGGTGGTGAGCTGGCGCTGCCCGGCCGAAGTCACGCGCATGGAGCCGCTGGAAGACGGCTACCGCCTGACCCTAAACGATGAAACCAGCCTGGACTGCGAACTGGCGGTGCTGGCCGACGGCGGTCGCTCCGGGCTGCGGGAGCAGCTGGGTATCGGGGTGAAAAAACGCCCCTACAACCAGAGCGCGCTGATTGCCAATATCACCCCGAGCGAAGCCCATAACGGCATGGCTTTCGAGCGTTTCACCGACGACGGCCCGATGGCCCTGCTGCCGCTGCCGGAGAACCGCTGCGCGCTGGTCTGGACCCGTCTGGGCATGGACGCGCAGCGCCTGGCCGCGCTGGATGAACGCAGTTTCCTCAGCGAATTGCAGGGGATCTTCGGTTATCGCCTGGGCACCCTGAAACAGGTCGGTGCGCGGCATCTTTACCCGCTGTCGCTGGTGGAGGCCGAGGAGCAGGTGCGTCCTCATCTGGTGGTGCTGGGCAACGCTGCCCACAGTCTGCACCCGATTGCCGGGCAGGGTTTCAACCTGTCGTTGCGTGACGCCCAGGCGCTGGCCGATGCCTTGCTGGTCAGCCCGACGCCGCCGGGCGATTTCAGCATCTTGCAGGCCTACCGCGAGCGGCAGCGTCTGGACCAGGACTTGACCGTGGGCTTCTCCGACCAGGTCACCCGCTTGTTCGGCAGCAAGCTGCCGCTGGTGTCCCTGGGACGCAATATCGGGCTGTTGGGCCTGGACCTGCTGCCACCGGCCAAACGCTGGTTCGCGCGGCAAGCCATGGGCCTGGGTACCCGTCCCGATGCGTGAGTGGCTGAGCCCGCGATCGGGCATGGAAATCCAGCACAGTGTCGGCAGCCAGGTAGCGCGGTTCGACAAAACCCTTTACGTGCGGCTCAAGCCGCAAGCGAGACAGGCTTAAAGCATGGAAATGCGTGCAGATCTGCTGATTGTCGGGGCCGGAATGGTCGGGAGCGCCCTGGCGCTGGCGTTGCAGGACAGCGGCCTGGAAGTGCTGCTGCTCGATGGCAGCCCGCTGAAGGTCAAGCCCTTCGACGACGAAGCACCGTTCGAGCCGCGGGTGAGTGCGCTGTCGGCGGCCAGCCAGCGGATTCTCGAACGCCTGGGTGTCTGGGAAGGGGTAACCCGGCGGCGCAGCAGCCCCTATGCCGAGATGCAGGTCTGGGACGGCAGCGGTACCGGGCAGATTCACTTCTCGGCCGCCAGCGTGCATGCCGAGGCGCTGGGCCACATCGTTGAAAATCGGGTGGTCCAGGACGCGCTCCTGGAGCGCCTGCACAACTGCGACATCGGCCTGCTGGCCAATGCCCGCCTGGAGCAGATGCGCCGTTCCGGCGACGACTGGCTGCTGACTCTGGCCGATGGCCGCAGCCTGCGCGCCCCGCTGGTGATCGCCGCCGATGGCGCCAATTCGGCGGTGCGGCGCCTGACCGGCTGCGCCACCCGCGAATGGGATTACCTGCATCATGCCATCGTGACCAGCGTGCGCTGCGCCGAGCCGCACCAAAGGACCGCCTGGCAGCGTTTCACCGACAACGGCCCGCTGGCGTTCCTGCCGCTGGAGCGCGACGGGCTGCACGATTGGTGTTCGATCGTCTGGTCGACCACGCCCAGCGAGGCCGAACGCCTGATGGCGCTGGACGACAGCGACTTCTGCCGAGAGCTGGAGCGCGCCTTCGAAGGCCGCCTGGGCGCGGTGTTGAGCGCCGATCCGCGGCTTTGCGTGCCGTTGCGCCAGCGTCATGCCAAGCGCTACGTGGCAGAAGGCCTGGCCCTGATCGGCGACGCGGCCCATACCATCCATCCGCTGGCCGGGCAGGGGGTCAACCTGGGCTTCCTCGATGCCGCGGTGCTGGCCGAGGTACTGCTGCAGGCGGCCAGCCGCGGCGAACGCCTGGCCGACACCAAGGTGCTCAGTCGTTACGAGCGGCGGCGCATGCCGCACAACCTGGCGCTGATGGCGGCGATGGAAGGCTTCGAACGGCTGTTCCAGGCCGATCCGCTGCCGCTGCGCTGGTTGCGTAACACCGGGCTGAAAATGGTCGACCAGATGCCCGAGGCCAAGGCGCTGTTCGTGCGCCAGGCACTGGGCCTCACCGGGGATTTGCCGGAGCTGGCCAAGGCCTGAGCAAGCCTGCTCGCGGCTCACTCTTGAACCCCGCGCTGCCGAGGCTTCAGCAACATCTCGTAACGCCTCGGCCGCCGGTTCAGTTTGAGAAGCTAAATAGTAGTCCTTATCATTTACTTCCCTTTGATTTCGAGAGACCGCTCCCATGTTGGCACCGAAGCGTCTACTGACCGCCCTGGCCCTCACCCTCATTGGCGGTACTGTCCAGGCAGCCGACGAAGTGGTGGTCTACTCCTCGCGTATCGACGAGCTGATCAAGCCGGTCTTCGATCTCTACACCCAGAAAACCGGGGTCCAGGTGAAGTTCATCACCGACAAGGAAGCGCCGCTGATGCAGCGGATCAAGGCCGAAGGCGAGAACGCCACCGCCGACCTGCTGCTCACCGTCGATGCCGGCAACCTGTGGCAAGCCGAGCAGATGGGCATCCTGCAGCCGTTCACTTCCAAGGTGATCGACGCCAACATCCCCCTGCAATACCGCGCTGCCTCGCATGCCTGGACCGGCCTGAGCCTGCGGGCGCGGACCATCGCCTACTCCACCGCGCGGGTGAAACCGTCCGAACTGACCACCTACGAAGCCCTGGCTGACAAGCAGTGGGAAGGCCGCCTGTGCCTGCGCACGGCGAAGAAGGTCTACAACCAGTCTCTGACCGCGACCCTGATCGAAACCCACGGCGCGGCGAAAACCGAAGAAATCGTCAAGGGCTGGGTCAACAACCTGTCCACCGACGTGTTCTCCGACGACGTCGCGGTGCTCGAGGCGATCAACGCCGGCCAGTGCGACGTGGGCATCGTCAACACCTACTACTACGGCCGCCTGCACAAGCAGAAGCCGGATCTGCCGGTCAAACTGTTCTGGCCGAACCAGGGTGACCGCGGCGTGCACGTCAACCTGTCGGGCATCGGCCTGACCAAGCACGCACCGCACCCGGAAGCCGCCAAGGCCCTGGTGGAATGGATGACCACCGAGGAAGCGCAGAAGATCTTCGCCGACGTGAACCAGGAGTTCCCGGCCAACCCGAGCGTGCCGCCGTCTGCCGAAGTGGCCGCCTGGGGCAAGTTTGTGGCTGACACCCTGCCGGTGGAAGTCGCCGGCAAGCGCCAGGCCGAGGCCATTCGCCTGATGGACCGTGCTGGCTGGAACTGATCCGCTGGTTATACTGCGCCCCGCCTTTGTGGGGCGTTTTGTTTAGCCGGTTCGCAATTGCCTTTTATTGATCCATCTCGCTCGAGAGTCTTTCGTGGCCCATCCCGCCCAACGTCGCTGGTACCCGCTGGTTTTTGCCGTCGCCGCCCTGGTGCTGCTGCCGCTGAGCGTGCTGCTGCTGTCGTGGCAGGTGGTCGACCAGCAGATCTGGTCGCACCTGTGGGAAACCCAGATGCCGCGTCTGTTGGGCAACACCCTGACCCTGGTGCTGGGGGTCGGTGTGGGCGTGACGCTGCTGGGGGTGAGCCTGGCCTGGCTGACCAGCCTCTGCGAGTTTCCCGGACGCCGCTGGCTGGACTGGGCGCTGATGCTGCCCTTTGCGATTCCGGCCTACGTACTGGCCTTTGTCTTCGTCGGCCTGCTGGATTTTTCCGGCCCGGTGCAGACCCTGCTGCGCGAATGGTTCGGCACGGGCCTGCGCCTGCCGCGGGTGCGTTCCACCGGCGGGGTGATCCTGGTCCTGGTGCTGGTGTTCTATCCCTATGTGTATCTGCTGGCGCGCACCGCGTTCCTGGCCCAGGGCAAAGGCCTGATGGAGGCCGCGCGGGTGCTGGGGCAGACGCCCTGGCAGGCGTTCTGGCGCGTGGCCCTGCCCATGGCGCGGCCGGCTATCGGCGCCGGTGTGGCCCTGGCGCTGATGGAAACCCTGGCGGATTTCGGCGCGGTGGCGGTGTTCAACTTCGACACCTTCACCACCGCCATCTACAAGACCTGGTACGGCTTCTTCAGCCTGTCCAGCGCCGCGCAGCTGGCCAGCCTGTTGCTGCTGGCGGTGATGCTGGTGCTGTACGGCGAGCGTCGCGCCCGTGGCGCCAGTCGCTCGGGTAACGAGCGGCCGCGGGGCAAGGCGCTGTACCACCTGCATGGCATCAAGGCCCTGGCGGCCACAAGCTGGTGCGCGCTGGTGTTCGCCTGCGCTTTCGTCATCCCAGTGCTGCAACTGCTGGTGTGGTTCTGGCAGCGTGGCCGTTTCGACCTCGACGAGCGTTATGCCGGGCTGATCCTGCACACCCTGTACCTGGGCGCCATGGCGGCCCTGATCACGGTCAGCGTGGCCCTGCTGCTGGCGTTCGCCCGACGGCTGGCGCCGACCCGGGCGATCCATTCCGGCGTCAGCCTGGCCAACCTGGGGTATGCCTTGCCAGGCTCGGTGCTGGCGGTGTCGATCATGCTGGCGTTCAGTTATCTGGACCGCGAGCTGGTGATCCCGCTGTCGGGCTGGCTCGGTGGGGCGGGTAAACCCTTGCTGCTGGGCAGTCTGGCGGCGTTGCTGCTGGCCTATCTGGTGCGTTTTATCGCAGTGGCCTATGGACCGCTGGAAAGCAGCCTAGCGCGGATCCGCCCTTCGTTGCCGGAAGCGGCGCGCAGCCTGGGGGTCAGCGGGCCACGACTGTTTTTCAAAGTGTATCTGCCGCTTTTGCTGCCCGGCACCCTGAGCGCAGCGTTGCTGGTATTCGTCGATGTGCTCAAGGAAATGCCCGCCACCTTGCTGATGCGCCCGTTCGGCTGGGACACGCTGGCGGTGCGGATCTTCGAGATGACCAGCGAGGGTGAGTGGTCGCGTGCCGCGTTGCCGGCCCTGACCCTGGTCCTGGTGGGATTGCTGCCGGTGATCGGACTGATCCGACGCTCCGCTCATCGAATCGGTTAGGTGCCAGTGTCACACCTTGCGGCTACAATGCGCGGCATTCGGTGCGGTCGATCTTTCTGATCGGGTCTCTTGAATTGTCTGAGAGCCATCTATTACAAGGCTTCCAGCTCATACGGCGACCGTCCGCACCTTCGCCACGCCCGGAAGGAGAAACCCATGGGACAGCGCACGCCTCTGTATGACCTTCATCTCGCCCTGGGCGCGAAGATGGTCGATTTTGGCGGTTGGGATATGCCTCTGCATTACGGCTCGCAGGTCGAGGAGCACCATCAGGTGCGACGCGATTGCGGGGTTTTCGATGTATCCCACATGACCGTGATCGATGTCGACGGACCCCAGGCCAAGGCCTGGCTCCAGCACCTGCTGGCCAACGACGTCGAGCGCCTGCAAAGCCCTGGCAGGGCCTTGTACAGCGCCATGCTCAACGAGCACGGCGGCATCGTCGACGACATGATCGTCTACCGCACCGACGCCGGTTACCGGCTGGTGGTCAACGCCGCCACCCGTGACCAGGACATGGCCTGGATGCAGGCGCAGCTGGGCGCTTTCCAGGTGCAACTGCACGAACGCTCCGAGCTGGCGATGCTGGCGATCCAGGGGCCCCACGCCCGCCACAAGATCGCCGAGTTGGTGGCCCAGTCGCGCGGCACGCTGATCCAGCAACTCAAGCCCTTCGAAGGCCAGGCCGATGGCGACTGGTTCATCGCGCGCACCGGTTACACCGGTGAGGATGGCCTGGAAATCGTCCTGCCGGCCGACCAGGCCCCGGCGTTCTTCAACGATCTGGTGGGCGCGGGCATTTCGCCGATCGGCCTCGGCGCCCGGGACACCCTGCGCCTGGAGGCCGGCATGAACCTGTACGGCCAGGACATTCACCAGGAGGTTTCACCGCTGGTGGCCAACATGGCCTGGAGCATCGCCTGGGAACCGGCGTCGCGTAAGTTCATCGGGCGCACCGCGCTGGAGGCCGAGCGCGCGGGTGGGGTGAAGCACAAACTGGTCGGCCTGGTGCTGGAAGAACGCGGCGTGCTGCGTGCCCACCAGGTGGTGCGCATCGCCGATGTTGGCGAAGGAGAGATCACCAGTGGTAGTTTCTCTCCTACGCTTAGCAAATCGATCGCCCTGGCACGGGTGCCCATAGCTACCGCCGACCGTGCAGAAGTGGAAATCCGTGGCAAGTGGTACCCGGTCCGGGTGGTAAAACCGACCTTCGTGCGTCATGGCAAAACCTTGATCTAACTTATTTCCGGCGGGATCTACCGCTGACATTTCTTCTTGAGGACACAGAACATGAGCGATATCCCTGCTGACCTGCGTTTTGCCGAAAGTCACGAATGGGCCCGTCTGGAAGCCGATGGCACCGTGACCGTGGGCATCAGCGACCACGCTCAGGAAGCCCTGGGCGACGTGGTGTTCGTCGAGCTGACCGAAGTCGGCAATGTCTTCGGCGCTGGCGACCAGGCCGGTGTGGTGGAATCGGTGAAGGCCGCTTCCGACATCTACGCGCCAGTGGCTGGCGAAGTGATCGCGGTCAACGACGACCTGAGCGGCAGCCCGGAGCTGCTCAACAGCGACCCGTACGGCGCCTGGATCTTCAAGCTCAAGCCGGCCAACGCTGCCGACCTTGAGAAGCTGCTCGACGCAGCCGGTTATAAGGCCGCTATCGGCGAATAACCGCTGCCGCAAGCCAAGCCGTTACAAGAGCGCCGTGTTCCCTTATCGGGTATGCGGCGTTTTTCGTTTAAGACAATGCGACAACTCAAGTCACTGGCCTAATGATGGAGCGATCTGGCCAGCAGCACGGCTTTGCTTACCCTGGTGTGAAGTTCGGCTATTTCTTCTGCTGTCAGGCTCAGTGCTGGTTCGCCACTGACCCAGGCGCCCTGGTTGTTGTAGGTGACGGTTTTGGTTTCTCCGTCGTTCACGCTGATGGTGTAAGGATTGGACAGAGTGCTGGGGATTAACGAGCCCGCTGTCTGGCCTGGGCCGAACCATAATTGAAACTCGTTTTTGGGTGTCATGGTGGCGACACCTATATTCATGCCGCCTGAACAGTTCACCCAGAGATTGAGTCCGGTAGAGTCCAATAATATTTCGCTGGGGTTGGCCGAAAGTTCGTTATTTATTGAAACATCTCCTGGCGTGCCACCATTCTTTGCAGGGCTGAATACACCATACTTAGTTAGAGTGGTTATCTGGCCCGTGTTGATGGGCAGGTTTTTTCCTCCCGAAGTAAAGTTGACATCTCCCTCTTGTACGGGCGTGTTTGTAAAATTGACCATGTAAGAGTCATTAGTGATATTGAAGACATTCTTATATTGGTAGGACGGCTGGTTGGGTGCGGCGAAGGGGGGCTTTGCAAACCAGATGACGGTGAAAGTACTGTTTACTTTCTTCGCCAGATAGAGGCTGTAGTTGTTTACCTTTTGCGCAACAAGTTGATCTTCTTCGATATAGACGATGATGGTCTGCTTACTCATGGCTAATCTCACGTTCATCCCGTGGATGATTTCGGTGCAGAGTCTCGAGTCCAGCTGGCCGGGTTCGACGCCATCAACAAAAAAACCCTGTAGATCGGCGATATACAGGGTTTTCTTGTTTGAGCGGCGTTTGCGAGCGAAAGACTGCCAAGGGTATCGCGTGGTGCTCTGCGTCCTGCGCGCAACCGATGCTCGAGCCCGTCCCGCGGACTATGCCGCGATCCCGGCCCTGGCGTGAAGTGCCTTGATTTCAGCGGCGCTCAGGCGTTTGGCCGGTTCGCCGGTCACCCAGGTGCCACTGTCGGTGTAGGTGATGGTGATGCTGCCGCCATCCTGCAGGGTCACCACATAGGGGTTGGACAGGTTGGTGGCGATCAACGAACCGGTTTCCTGAATGTTGCCGAACCAGACTTGGTATTGGCTTTTTGGTGTCAGCGTCGCAGTACCGATGTTCATGCCGCTCTGGCGATTCACCCAGATGTTATTGCCGTTGGAGTCCAGCAGGATTTGATGTGGATTGCCTTGCAGCAGGTTGTTGATGAGAACGTCCGAGGGGACGCCACCGTTCTTGGCCGGGGTGAACACACCGTTGGCATCGAGGGTGGTGATCTGGCCGGTACTGATCGGCAGGTTCTTGCCGCCGGAGGTGAAGGTGACATCGCCACTGCTGACCGGGTCATTGGTGTAGTTGACCATGAACGACGGAGTGGCGACATCGAAGACGTTTCGGTATTGGTAACTAGGGTTGTTGACGGTGGCAATAGGTCCTTTTGATTGCCAGATGACAGTGAAGTCATTGTTTACTTTCTTGGCCAGATAAAGGCTGTAGTTGTTGTTTTTTTGTGCAATCAACTGCTGTTCTTCGATGTATAGAATTATTTGTTGGCTGCTCATTTCTTGAACTCCATTTCGAATAGATTGAAACATGGATTTTGTAACGGTCTTTGCAACTGCGTAGTGGCCTTTTGTCTCAACTGCGCAGTCATAGGTAAACATAGCATGCAAAAAATTGAACTATAGAACTATTGGCTATTGTCTTTGGTGCTGTCGGTATTGCGAAAATTCAATGTTTTGAATCGTGCTGGCTTATCATGTGTTTATGTACGCAGTTAAACAAAGTTTTGTCGGGAGTCTGGTTTTTGGCACAAGGAATCGGGCCGGTGGCGCTGATATATAGCGATTGGCAACTATCTTTATCGCTGAAATAAAAACGCCCAATGCAGGGCATTGAGCGTCTTGGATAGTGCAAGAGCCGGCCGTTCAGGAGCCGGCATCTATTTATGCCTCTTGCAAGACAGCCTTCACCGCCGCTACCGAGCGTTCGACATCGTCCTTGGTCATGGCGGTGAACATCGGCAACGAGACGATCAGGCGTCCCACCCGCTCCGCCACCGGGAACATCCCCTCCTTGAAACCGCGCTCGCGGTACAGGCTCAGCAAGTGAATCGGCGGATAGTGATAGCCGATGCCGATCCCGCGTTCCTGCATCTGCTCCATGAAGGTCGCCCGCGCCGGTTTGCCGTCATGCCGCTCCGGCAGTACCAGCTGGAACAGGTGCCAGTTGCTGTTGCTGAAGTCCGCCGGTGGCAGCTGGGTGCTGTAGCGGGCTTCGAAGTCGCTGCCGAAGCATTCGAAGTAATGTCGGGCCAACTCGCGGCGGTGCGCGGTGAGGGCTTCGAGGTGGGCGAACTGGCCCAGGCCGATGGCGGCCGCGACGTCGGTCATGTTGAATTTGCCGCCCAGCACATCGACGTCCAGGCCGTCGAAGCCGTGGCGGGTCACGCCCTGCAACCGGTACTTCTCCGCCAGGCGCGCCTCTTCGGCGGTGTTCAGCACCAGGGCGCCGCCCTCGCTGCAGGTGACGTTCTTGTTGGCCTGGAAGCTGAAAGACACCAGGTCGCCGCCGGCACCGATGCGCTCGCCGTTCCAGCTTGAGCCCAGCGCCTGGGCGGCATCTTCCACGACCCGCAGGCCGTGTTTGCGCGCCAGGGCGTACAGGCGCGGCATGTCCAGCGGCAGGCCGGCGAGAAACACCGGGATGATCGCCTTGGTCCGTGGCGTGATAGCCGCTTCCACCCGGGCCAGGTCGATGTTGCGGGTCACCGGGTCGATGTCGGCGAACACCGGGGTGGCGCCGACTTCGAGAATCACGTTGGCCGTGGCCACCCAGGAAATCGGCGTGGTGATGACTTCGTCGCCAGGGCCGATGCCGGCGATACGCAGGGCGATCGCCATGGTGCAGGTGCCGGAATTGAAGGTGCGCACCGGGCGCCCACCGCAGTACTGCGAGAGTTGCGCCTCGAAGGCCTGGACCTTGGGCCCGCTGGTGATCCAGCCCGAACGCAGCACGTCGCCGACGCTGGCGATGGTGGCTTCATCGATGGTGGGTTTGGAGAACGGCAGGAAAGGCAGCTGGCTCATGACGATGGGATACCCGATAAGCAGTGGTCGAGGCAGGGCGGCGGGCCGCGCCGGAGTCGAGCATCATGCTACCGCTTCGCCCGGGGTGCCACACCGTCGGCGTCCGGGATCGGCTGCTATGCTGCTTTGACCCTGTTCCATCGACGCCGAGCGCCGCCTGAGAGAGAGCCCGCCATGTCCCAGTTGCCGTCCTTGAGCCAGTTACGCGATCCCAATGCCTTTCTGCGGCGTCACCTCGGGCCCGACGCCGCCGAGCAGCAAGCGATGCTCGACAGCCTGGGCCTGGGCAGCCGGGTCGAGCTGATCGAACAGACGGTGCCGCCGGGGATCCGTTTCAACCGTCCGCTGGACCTGCCGCCGGCGCTGGACGAGCAGGCCGCCCTGGCCAAGCTGCGCGGTTATGCCGAGCAGAACCAGGTCTGGACCAGCCTGATCGGCATGGGTTACCACGGCACCCTGACCCCCACGGTGATCCTGCGCAACGTGCTGGAAAACCCCGGCTGGTACACCGCCTACACGCCCTACCAACCGGAGATCGCCCAGGGCCGGCTCGAAGCCCTGCTCAATTTCCAGCAACTGACCATCGACCTCACCGGCCTGGAACTGGCCAACGCCTCGCTGTTGGACGAAGCGACCGCCGCCGCTGAAGCCATGGCCCTGGCCAAGCGTGTGGCCAAGTCGAAAAGCAATCTGTTCTTCGTCGACCAGAACTGCCATCCGCAGACCCTCTCGGTGGTGCAGACCCGTGCCGAAGGGTTCGGCTTCGAACTGGTGGTCGATACCCTGGACAACCTCAAGCGGCACCAGGTCTTCGGTGCCTTGTTGCAATACCCGGACACCCATGGCGAGATTCGCGACCTGCGGCCGCTGATCGATCACCTGCACGCGCAGCAGGCGCTGGCCTGCGTGGCCGCCGACCTGTTGAGCCTGTTGCTGCTGACACCGCCGGGCGAACTGGGGGCCGACGTGGTGTTCGGTTCGTCCCAGCGCTTTGGCGTGCCCATGGGCTACGGCGGGCCCCACGCGGCGTTCTTCGCCAGCCGCGAGGAGTACAAGCGGGCGATCCCGGGGCGGATCATCGGCGTGTCCAAGGATGCCCGGGGTAACGTGGCGCTGCGCATGGCCCTGCAGACCCGCGAGCAACATATCCGCCGCGAGAAGGCCAACTCGAACATCTGCACCGCCCAGGTGCTGCTGGCCAATATCGCCAGCTTCTATGCGGTCTATCACGGCCCGGAAGGCCTCCGGCGTATTGCCCAGCGCGTCCATCGCCTGACCTGCATCCTCGCCGCTGGCCTGGAGCGCAAGGGCATCGAGCGGCTGAACCGGCAGTTCTTCGACACCCTGACGCTGGAGGTCGGCGGTAGCCAGACAGCCATCATCGAGAGCGCCAAGGCCGCGCAGATCAATCTGCGGATCCTCGGGCGCGGGCAGCTGGGCCTGAGCCTGGATGAAACCTGCGACGAGACTACCGTCGCCCGGCTGTTCGATGTGTTCCTCGGCGCCGACCACGGGCTGGACGTGGCGCAACTGGACGCTGAAAGCCTGGTCCCGGGCATTCCCCAGGACCTGCTGCGCAGCACGCCTTACCTGAGCCATCCGGTGTTCAACAGCCATCACAGCGAAACCGAGATGCTGCGCTATCTCAAGCAGCTGGAGAACAAGGATCTGGCGCTGAACCAGTCGATGATCCCGCTGGGCTCCTGCACCATGAAGCTCAATGCCAGCAGCGAGATGATCCCCATCACCTGGCCCGGCTTCGCCAACCTGCATCCCTTTGTTCCGCTGGAGCAGGCACTCGGTTATTCGCTGATGATCGAGGAACTTGAGCGCTGGTTATGCGCCATCACCGGTTTCGACGCGATCTGCATGCAGCCCAACTCCGGGGCCCAGGGCGAGTACGCCGGGTTGCTGGCGATCCGCAAATACCACGAGAGCCGCCAGCAGGGAGAGCGCAATATCTGCCTGATTCCCGCCTCGGCCCACGGCACCAACCCGGCCTCGGCGCAGATGGCCGGCATGCAGGTGGTGATCGTCGATTGCGACGATGCCGGCAACGTCGATCTGCAAGACCTGAAAGACAAGGCCCTGGCCGCGGGCGAACACCTGGCGTGCCTGATGGCCACCTATCCTTCGACCCACGGGGTGTACGAGGAGGGCATCAGCGAGATCTGCGAGGTGATCCACAGCCACGGCGGCCAGGTGTACATGGATGGCGCCAACCTCAACGCCCAGGTCGGGCTGACACGGCCGGCCGATATCGGCGCCGACGTTTCCCACATGAACCTGCACAAGACCTTCTGCATTCCCCATGGCGGCGGTGGCCCGGGCATGGGGCCGATCGGCGTGCGGGAGCACCTGGCGCCGTTCGTGGCCAACCACCCGGTGGTGGCCATCGACGGGCCGCTGCCGCAGAACGGCGCGGTCAGCGCGGCGCCCTGGGGCAGCGCGAGCATCCTGCCGATCAGCTGGATGTACATCGCCCTGATGGGGCCGCAGCTGGCGGATGCCAGCGAGGTGGCGATCCTCGCCGCGAACTACCTGGCCGAGCACCTGAGCGGGGCCTTTCCGGTGCTCTACAGCGGGCGCAATGGCCGGGTCGCCCACGAGTGCATTCTCGACCTGCGGCCGCTCAAGGCGCAGACCGGCATCAGCGAAGAGGACGTGGCCAAGCGCCTGATGGACTACGGTTTTCACGCGCCGACCATGTCGTTCCCGGTGCCGGGCACGCTGATGGTGGAGCCCACCGAAAGCGAGTCCAAGGCCGAGCTGGACCGCTTTATCGAGGCCATGCTGAGCATTCGCGCCGAGATCGCCCAGGTCCAGGAAGGCAACTGGCCGGCCGAAGACAACCCGCTCAAGCGTTCGCCCCATACCCTGGCGGACATCGCCGGAGTCTGGGAGCGGCCCTACAGCATCGAGCAGGCGGTGATCCCCAGCCCCCACGCCAGGGCGCACAAGTACTGGCCGACGGTGAACCGGGTCGACAATGTCTACGGCGACCGCAACCTGTTCTGCGCCTGCATACCGGTGGATGCCTACCGCTGAGCTCGAACGGCGGGCAAAAAAATGCCGCTCTTGTGAGCGGCATTTTTCGTTGCGTCAGCCTGGCTACAGGCTGGCGGTCACTGCTGGGCGATAGCGTTTTTTGCCAGGATCGCGTTGGCCAGCTCCATGTCGGTGGCCTGCAGGCCCGGGTTGTCGGCACGGACTTTCTGCATCGCGGCTTCCAGGTACGGACCGCGGATGTTGCCTTCACTGGCGACGAAGCTGCTGGCGTCGTCCTGGGCGGCGACGACTAGCTTGTGATCCTTGGAAGTCAGGTAGGTGGACGCAGTGGTGGCGCCGGTGGAAAGGATGTTACGCCAGAAGCTGTCGGCCATTGCCGAACCTACAGGCAGGGAAAGCAGGGCCAGGGTGGCGACAGCTGTTTTGAGACGCATGGTGGGTGACTCCAACTAGGGGGGAAAACTGAGCCCTTTGATAGGTGTTGGCCCTATTGAGTTCCCTGCTGCTGCAACAAGCTTTTGCCTGCGTGGACGGGGGCTGCACGAGCTCTTCAGGAGCGACCGCGGCACCTCGGTATCGAGTCAATGTGCTGGAACGCAGGGGCGGCATTTGCCACCATGGGCGACTTTCTCGACTGCACGGATGCTGGCCTTGATTTTTGGCGCGATGATCTACGCAACCCTGCTGAGCCTGGTGTTGCTGTCCTTTATCGGACTTCCCTTGCTGCTGATTGGTTTGCTCATTCCGGCCTGCCGACGCCGGATGCGCCGTCAGCCCCTGCACTTCGCTGCGCTTGCAGTGGTCTGTGCAATCTTTGTGGTTTGCACCCTGTGGAAAATCCACAGCGACGATCAGCTTAGAAAGGCACTCCACCCAGAACTTGAGCAGGACGTACAGCTTGATGGCCTGCCATTGCCCGCAGGTGCCAAGCTGAATCTGGAAACACTTGAACCTCTGGATTCGCAAGGCCAGCCGCAACCCCATGGACTGCGCAGTCTCTATTACGCCAAATTCGCTGCACCCCACACAATCAAGGGTGTGGAGGTTACAGAGTTGCAGATGTACGGCAGCGGCCCTTTCTCAAAGATGCTGCTGAGCCGTGACCAGGTCGTCGCGGGCTGGCCCTGCGCCGGCGGCACCTGGGTAACGCTGGACATTGCCGACGAGGACCGCTTGCAACCCAGCCGCTGGCGCTTCTCTTCCTGCACCCTGGTGACCGGGGCCGATGTGGCAGGGGTGAAGTGGCCGAGCTCCAGCGAGGTCAGTCAGTACGACGGCAGGTTCAGCATCGACACCATCGGCCTGGCTTCGCCTGCGGTGGTTATCCAGGGAATAGCGCTGTCGGACCTGAGCCTGGATCTCGACGAGCGGCGGCAACCCGGACGTTGGAACGGGCAACTGGCGCAAGACCTGACCCTGGGCGATTGGCACTACCCCCGCGGCATGAGGGTTCGTCAGGACACGCCGGGTACCCTGATGTTCAGCCCGAGCAAATCGGACTCCGCGCAGAACCTGCGCACGGGGGAAACGCTCAACGCTGGGCGCTCGATACAGCAACGCAGGGAGGGCGGCGCGGTGCTGTGGATCAAGCCCAATACCGGGCTGGGTGTCCTCGACTGGTAGCCGGACGGCTCATCGCTGCTCGCTTTGTGGCGTCACCCGCAATATCTCCTCGAGGGTGGTCAGCCCGGCGGCGACTTTCTGCGCTCCGGACAGGCGCAGGCTGCGCATGCCTTCCTGAAAAGCCTGGCGGCGTATGGCGAGCAGGTCGGCGTCGGCGCTGATCAGGGCTTTGAGGCTGTCGCTCAACTGCATGATTTCATACACCCCGGCGCGGCCCCGGTAACCGGTATCGCGACATTCCAGGCAGCCGGTGGCGCCATGGGCATGGCTGGGCAGCGGCGCCTGCCAGGGCCGGGTCAGGCTTTGCCAGTCGTCTTCGTCCAGGGTCAGTGGGGTCTTGCAGTGTGGGCACAGGGTGCGCACCAATCGTTGGGCCATGACTCCCAGCAGCGTGGCCTTGATCAGGTAGGGCGCGACGCCCAGTTCCAGCAGGCGGCTGATGGCACCGGGCGCATCGTTGGTGTGCAAGGTCGACAGCACCAGGTGGCCAGTGAGGGCCGCCTGGATCGCCATTTCCGCGGTTTCCAGGTCGCGGATCTCGCCGATCATGATGATGTCCGGGTCCTGGCGCATCAGTGCGCGCACGCCGCTGGCGAAGCTCAGCTCGATGTTGTGCTGGACCTGCATCTGGTTGAACGCCGGCTCGACCATCTCGATCGGGTCCTCGATGGTGCAGAGGTTGACCTCCGGCGTCGCCAGCTTCTTCAGGGTGGTGTACAGGGTGGTGGTCTTGCCCGAACCGGTGGGGCCGGTGACCAGGATGATGCCGTTGGGCTGGCGAGTCATTTCCTGCCAGCGCCGCAGGTCGTCGCTGGAGAAGCCCAACTGGTCGAAGTCCTTGAGCAGCACCTCGGGGTCGAAGATGCGCATGACCATTTTCTCGCCGAAGGCGGTGGGCAGGGTCGACAGGCGCAACTCCACTTCGCCGCCTTCCGGGGTCTTGGTCTTGACCCGGCCGTCCTGGGGTTTGCGTTTTTCCGCGACGTTCATCCGGCCCAGGCTTTTCAGGCGGCTGACCACGGCCATGGTGACCTGGGGCGGGAACTGATAGACGTTGTGCAGCACGCCGTCGATGCGAAAGCGCACGGTGCCTTGCTCGCGGCGCGGCTCGATGTGGATATCGCTGGCCCGCTGCTGGAAGGCGTACTGGAACAGCCAGTCGACGATGTTGACGATGTGCGCGTCGTTGGCGTCGGGCTCCTGATCGCTGGCACCGAGGTTGAGCAGTTGCTCGAAGTTGCCCGGGGCGTGGCTTTTCTGGTCGGCGCTGGCGCCGGTGACCGACTTGGCCAGGCGGAAGAACTCCACAGTCAGGCGCTGGATTTCCACCGGGTTGGCCACCACCCGCTTGATCGGCAGCTTCAGCACGTGGGTCAGGTCGGCTTCCCAGGCGCTGACGTAAGGCTGGGCACTGGCCACCGTGATGGCTTCGGCGTCGATCGACACTGCAAGGATCTTGTGGCGTTGGGCGAAGGCGTAGGACATCAGCGGGGTCACGGCGGCGACGTCGATTTTCAGCGGGTCGATGCGCAGGTACGGCTGGCCGGCCTGTTGCGCCAGCCACAGGGTCAGGCTTTCCAGGTCCAGGCGTTTGCCGGGCCGGCTGAGGTCGTCCAGGTGCTGGCTGGCGAGAAACTCCAGCGGGTGCAGCTGACTGTTGGCGGCGTTGCGGCGGGTGGTCAGGGCGTGTTCGGCCGAGTCCTGGCTGATGAAACCCTGGGCAACCAGGTCGCGCAGCAGATCGTTGAGATCCAGCCAGCGGTCCTGGGTAACGAGAGGAACGGACATGCGGGCTCCTTGTGAACAATCCGGCAGCAGGCGGGTTAGATGCGCCTCTGACCACGGAATGCCAAGAATAGTCCCGGGACGGCGACCGTCAGTCGCCCAAGCGTTGCAGGGTTTTGCCTGGCGCTTTCAGCCGGCGGCCTGCAGCGGCTCGCGCTCGGCCAGTTGCAGCTGTACCGAACACACGCTGACCAGGTTGCGCAGTTTTTCCGCGATGACCTGGGCGCGATGCCAGCTCAGGCCGTCGAGCAGCACTTCCATCCGCAGCGAACCGTCCTGCTGTTGCACCTGGACCTGCTGCGGCAGCAGGGATTGCAGGGCGAAATGATTGAGCACCCGGCACAGCACATCGGCCTCGGCGTCAGTGACCAGTTGGTAATGCACCCGGCAATGGGTGTTGGCGACATTCCACACATCGGCGCGGGAACTGACAGCTTCGAGAGGGGGCATGGGCTTCTCCAGATCAATGGAGAAATTTTTACATTCGGTTGCGGGTATTTCTTATCTAAGATGAAGGTATTTTCGAAATTGTCGAATCATCTGATTCGCATCTATAGGTTATTGAGGAATATCTATGCATAGCGAACTGGACGCCTACGACCGCCGCATCCTGGCGCTGCTGCAAGAGGACGCTTCGCTGTCCAGCGCGCAGATCGCCGAGCAGGTGGGGCTGTCCCAGTCACCTTGCTGGCGGCGGATCCAGCGGCTCAAGGAGGAGGGGGTGATCCGTGGCCAGGTGACTTTGCTCGACCGCAAGAAGATCGGCCTCAACACGCAGATCTTTGCCGAGGTCAAACTCAATGCCCACGGCCGTTCCAACTTCACCGAATTCACCGAGGCGATCCGCGGTTTTCCGGAGGTGCTGGAGTGTTATGTGCTGATGGGCGCGGTGGATTTTCTGTTGCGCATCGTCACGGCGGACATCGAGGCGTATGAGCGTTTCTTCTTCGAGAAACTGTCGATGGTGCCGGGGATTCAGGAAGTGAATTCGATCGTGGCGCTGTCGGAGATCAAGTCGACCACCAGCTTGCCGGTGCTGCGCTGAGGAGGGGGGAAGCGGCTGGCGCTGTCGCGAGCCTGCTCGCTCCCGCAAGGCAGGAGCGAGCCTGTTCATGGAACCCTTACATGCGTAGCAGGGTCTTCCACGCGCGGTTCTGGAACACCGTGATCGCCTGTTGCTTGCGGGCATCCAGGGCTTCGTCGGTGATCGGCTCGTTGGCCAGTTGCGCCAGCTTGTTCAACTCGCCGTACAGACGGTCCAGCTCCGGGATTTCCAGCACATTGCGCGCGTGATGCAGCCAGGACTGGATGCGTTCGATGCGCGGCAGCTGTTCGGCCAGGTCTTCCGGCTGTTGCTGGTAGCGCGGCAGTTGCAGGGAGCTGGCTTCGTCGGCCAACAGGCGTGGCAACCAGCTGCCCAGTTGCGCGGCACCCTGGCGGTTGCCACGGGTATTGCGTTCGGCGGTCCAGTTGCGGGCGAGCAACCAGCGCGAGGTGTTCAGCGAGAACAGGCCCCAGCGCACGTCTTCCAGCTCTTCGATGAACTGCTCGGGCGCGGCCTTGCGCACGTCTTCGTCGTCCAGGCCGGCTTGCACCAGCGGGCGCCAGTCTTCCAGCAGACCGTCCAGCGAAGCGCGCAATTCGGCGGTCGCCTGGCGCGGCGCGGCCTGGCCCAGGCTGCTGACCAGGGCGCGCAGTTCCGCCAGGTTTTCGACCCAGTCCTGCAGCAAACGCCAGTGACCGTTGAAGCGATATTGCTCGGCCAGGCGCTGGCTGCTGCCCAGCAGGTGCCAGGTCAGCGCCGCGAAGGCGTCGTCCAGCGGCGTTTCCGCGCTCAGTTCCGGAGCGGGCAGGCTCAGGGAGTAGCTGTTGGCGTCGAACAGGCGGTAGCCGCGCTCGGCCTTGCTGATGTCACAGGGCATCAGCGGCAGGGTGGCGGCCAGTTCGGCGGCCAGTTCCAGCAGGGCGGCCGGTTCGCCTTCGCGCAGTTCCAGTTCCAGCTCGCAGATCTCTTCCTTCTGCTTGCCGGCGATCACGTGGCCCAGGTCCAGGGCGGCTTCGATCACCACCTTGGCCTTGCCGCGGCCCCAGGCGATTTCCGCGCGTTCGCGGACGAAGTCGGTGGTGAAGATCGGCTTGAGGGTTTTCTTGTCCAGCTCGGCCAGTTGCTCGGGCCAGCATTCACCGTCGAGCTTCTTCAGGTCGAGCTTGGCTTTGGCCAGGTGCCAGTCGTACTCGTTGCGTTCCGACAGGCCGGCGACGCTCTGGCCGCGGGTCTTGAGGGTCTGGATCACTTCTTCGCCGTCGCGGCGCAGGCGCAGGGCAACCTTGGCGCGGGCCAGGTCGCGCTCGGGCGTGTCGAAGTACTGGTTCATCAGTTCACGGTGTTCCCAGCCACTTTTGTTGCGTTTTTTCAGGAGCGGGTGCTCACGCAGGGCGGCGAGGGTTTCGCGGCTGACGCGGAGTTTGATTTCGGTTTCTTTCTGCATGGCCGGAAAATCCAGGATCGGGAGCGCAGCCGGGGGAATGTGTGGCTGCCAAGGTCGTGCAGTGTACAGGACTCGCCGCGTCGAGGTGCCGTGGCGGTTTATTCCTGTCGCAGGATGGCTCTATGATGGACTTCATCTTGGAGCCCGGGAGCCAGCGCATGCCATTGCCGTCCATGAAAGAGCAGTTCGCTGCGCTGATTGCCACACCTTCGGTCAGCTGTACCCAGCCGGCGCTGGATCAGTCCAATCGTGCGGTCATCGACCTGCTGGCGAGCTGGCTCGGCGACCTGGGTTTTGCCTGCGATATCCAGCAGGTCAGCCCCGGCAAATTCAACCTGCTCGCCAGTTTCGGCAGCGGCCCCGGCGGCCTGGTGCTGGCCGGGCACAGCGATACCGTGCCCTACGACGGCGCGCTGTGGCAGACCGACCCGCTGAAGCTCACCGAGGTCGATGGGCGCTGGGTCGGCCTGGGCAGTTGCGACATGAAAGGTTTTTTCGCCCTGGTCATCGAGGCGGTCCGGCCGCTGCTGGACCAGCCCTTCAAACAACCATTGCTGATCCTCGCCACCTGTGACGAGGAAAGCTCCATGGCTGGCGCCCGGGCCCTGGCCGAAGCCGGCCGGCCATTGGGACGCGCCGCGGTGATCGGCGAGCCGACCGGGCTGCGGCCGATCCGCATGCACAAAGGCGTGATGATGGAGCGCATCGACATTCTCGGGCGCAGCGGCCATTCCTCCGACCCGAGCCTGGGCCATAGCGCCCTGGAAGCCATGCACGATGCCATCGGCGAACTGCGCGGCCTGCGCCTGGCGTGGCAGCGCGAATTTCGCAATCCGCAGTTCAGCGTGCCGCAGCCGACCCTGAACCTTGGCTGTATCCACGGTGGCGACAACCCGAACCGCATTTGCGGCCAATGCTCGCTGGAGTTCGACCTGCGGCCGTTGCCGGGCATGGACCCACAGGCGCTGCGCGCGGCCATCCGGCAGAAGCTGGTGCCCGTGGCCGAGCGGCACCAGGTGAAGATCGACTACGCGCCGCTGTTCCCCGAGGCGCCGGCCTTCGAGCAGGCCGAAGACTGCGAACTGGTGCGGGTGGTCGAGCGCCTGACCGGGCATCGCGCCGAAGCAGTGGCGTTCGGCACCGAAGCGCCTTATCTTCAGCGCCTTGGCTGCGAGACAGTGGTGCTGGGCCCGGGCGACATCGCCTGTGCCCACCAGCCGGGGGAATACCTCGAAATGTCACGCTTGCAGCCTACCGTGCATCTACTACGTGAACTGATTAATCATTACTGCCTGACGCCGGCCTGATTTTTACTAAATCACCGACGGCCAAGCCCGTACCTCAAGGAGAGCGAGCGTGTCGCCAAGCCTGTTCCGACGATAACCACCAGCCCGCTGTGCGTTTTCCCGTTTCGTCCTTTTATAGGCTGCTTCTTATTTACAGGCTCAGGTTATGCCCGAATACGTCAATTGGCTTCGTCACGCTTCTCCCTACATCAATGCCCACCGCGACTGCACCTTCGTGGTCATGCTGCCCGGCGACGGCGTAGAACATCCGAACTTCGGCAACATCGTCCATGACCTGGTGTTGCTGCACAGCATGGGCGTGCGCCTGGTGCTGGTGCATGGCTCGCGTCCGCAGATCGAAACCCGCCTGGCTGCGCGCGGCCTGACCCCGCATTACCACCACGGCATGCGCATCACCGATGCGGCGACCCTGGAATGCGTGATCGATGCCGTCGGCCAGTTGCGCATCGCCATCGAAGCGCGGCTGTCCATGGACATGGCGTCCTCGCCTATGCAGGGTTCGCGGCTGCGGGTCGCCAGCGGCAACCTGGTGACCGCCCGGCCGATCGGCGTGCTCGAAGGCGTCGACTATCACCACACCGGCGAAGTGCGCCGGGTCGACCGCAAGGGCATCAACCGCCTGCTGGACGAGCGCTCGATCGTGCTGCTGTCGCCCTTGGGCTACTCGCCAACCGGGGAAATCTTCAACCTCGCCTGCGAAGATGTCGCCACCCGCGCGGCCATCGACCTGGCTGCCGACAAGCTGCTGCTGTTCGGCGCCGAGCGTGGCCTGTTGGATGAAAGCGGCAACCTGGTGCGCGAACTGCGTCCGCAACAGGTGCCGGCCCATTTGCAGCGCCTGGGCAGCAACTATCAGGCGGAACTGCTGGATGCCGCGGCAGAAGCTTGCCGGGGTGGAGTAGGGCGTAGCCATATCGTCAGTTACGCCGAAGACGGCGCGCTGCTGACCGAACTGTTCACCCGTGACGGTGGCGGTACGCTGGTGGCCCAGGAGCAGTTCGAGCTGGTCCGCGAGGCGGCCATTGAGGACGTCGGCGGGCTGCTGGATCTGATCAGTCCGCTGGAAGAGCAGGGCATTCTGGTGCGGCGTTCCCGCGAGGTGCTGGAGCGTGAGATCGAGCAGTTCAGCGTGGTCGAGCGCGAGGGGATGATCATTGCCTGTGCCGCGCTCTACCAGATCGCCGACTCCGACGCCGGGGAACTGGCCTGCCTGGCAGTGAACCCGGAATACCGCCACGGCGGCCGCGGCGACGAACTGTTGGAAAGGATCGAAACCCGGGCCCGGGCCCAGGGCCTGAAAACCCTGTTTGTCCTCACCACCCGTACTGCTCACTGGTTCCGCGAACGCGGTTTTGCCCCTAGCAGCGTCGAGCGCCTGCCTTCCGCGCGGGCCTCGCTGTACAACTACCAGCGCAACTCGAAAATCTTCGAAAAAGCCCTCTGAGCTTCATCCCGTTCGGCAACCCGCTCTTGACAGGAGCGGGTTTTTCGTTGCGCCTGTCGCGCCTGATTTATGTTTCAGAAAAATAAATGCGCGCGATACAAAAACTGTAACAAATTGACTGGATCATCGGCGCCCAGCCATTATTGCGTCGCCTTTTCGATACTGGTTGACGTATCTGGCTTATGTTTTAACTGATCGATCTAAAGATCAGCGGGGAAATACCATTCAGGAATCAAACAGGACGCCGATACCTTGGGCCACGGTTCAAACGGATGTACCTGTCGATATTCCCGAACGGTATGAAAAAGAATGAAATAATTCTTTTTGGGTTTATGAGAAATTCATTACCCTGCAAGGACCCAATCATCGCGATTAGACCTTGGTCGTAGACACAGTTGGTTACGATTGACTTATGGGTCACGGTCTGGCGCTAATCGCCCACCGATGGACCCGGGGCAGCAGACCCTGGGCCTGAGTACACAAGAATTAGAAACGAGAGGAGCGAAACATGAACAAGTCCACCTTGGCCCTGGCTGTGGCCGTTGGGGTTCTGGCGCAGCAGGCAGGCGCCGCCGGTTTCATCGAAGACAGCAAGGCCACTCTGGGTCTGCGTAACTTCTATATCAATACCGATAACCGCGATGCCGATACCAAGGCGTCCGGCGCACAGAGCAAGCAAGAAGAGTGGGGCCAAGGCTTCCAGCTCAACTTCACTTCCGGTTACACCCAAGGCACCGTCGGTTTCGGTCTCGACGCCATCGGCCTGCTGGGCATCAAGCTGGATTCGGGCGGCGGTACCAACGGCGCCTCTGCTACTTCTTACGGCGGCACCGTCTTCCCAAGCGAGTCCAACGGCAAAGCGGTCGATAACTACTCCAGCCTGGGCCTGACTGCCAAAGCCAAGATCTCCCAGACTGAGCTGAAGCTCGGTACCCTGCAGCCAAAACTGCCGGTTATCGTGACCAACGATGGTCGTATGCTGCCGCAAACCTTCCAGGGCGGTCAGATCACCTCGAACGACATCAAGGACCTGACACTGGTCGGCGGTCAGATCGAGCACGCCAAGGGTCGTAACTCCAGCAACAACGAAGAACTGTCGATTGCTGGCGCCAACGCACACACCGCTGCTGGCCGTGACAGCAACAAGTTCATCTACGGTGGTGGTGACTACAAGATCACTAAAGATCTGACCGCTCAGTACTACTACGGCAACCTGAAAGACTTCTACAAGCAGCACTTCGTTGGCCTGCTGCACAACTGGGCTATCGGCCCGGGCGTATTGAAGTCTGACCTGCGCTACTTCAACAGCCGTGACGACGGTGCCAACGGCCACGACTCGGCCTACTACACCACCGGTGACTACGGCACTGGCATCACCAAGGGCAAGGTTGATAACAACCTGATCAGCGGCCTGTTCCTGTACTCGGTTGCCGGCCATACCTTCGGTGGCGGCTACCAGGTGAGCAACGGTGACAGCGACTTCCCTTGGCTGAACCAGGGTGACGGTTCGTCGGCTTACCTGACTACCGACATGCAGATCGCCAAGTTCGCCCGTGCTGGCGAACGTACCTGGCAAGCTCGCTACTCCTACGATTTCGCCAAGGTAGGCGTGCCTGGCCTGACCGCCGGTGTGATCTATCTGCGTGGCGATAATATCGACACTTCCGGCAAAGAGGGTTCCGTTCTCCCTCAGCGTACCGTTTCGGCGACCAACGCCAGCGAGTGGGAACGCGACCTGACCGTGGCCTACGTGATTCCGGAAGGTCCGCTGAAGAACCTGGGCCTGACCTGGAAAAACGCCATGTGGCGTAACGACATTCCGGGCCAGCGCTCGCAGGACGAAAACCGCCTGATCGTCAGCTACTCGATCCCGCTGTTGTAATCCGACGTTAAAACCTCGCCCGGCG